>DASZUW010000252.1:0-5299 GCA_035547475.1 Solirubrobacterales bacterium | reverse complement strand
GGCGGGTGGCGCCCGCCGGGTTGGTGAGCGGGCCGAGGAAGTTGAACACGGTGCGGACGCCGAGGCCCTCGCGGGCCGGGCGCACGTGCGAGGTCGCCGAGTGGTGGCGCGGCGCGAACATGAAGCCGAAGCCGACCTCGTCGATGCAGCGGGCGACCTCCTCGGGCCCGAGCTCGATGCCGACGCCGAGCGCCTCCAGCAGGTCGGCCGAGCCGGACTTGGAGGTCGCCGAGCGGTTGCCGTGCTTGGCGATCGCGCAGCCCGCGCCGGCGGCGACGAGGGCCGCGGTGGTCGAGACGTTGAAGGTCGTCGGGCCGCCGCCGGTGCCGGCGGTGTCGACCAGGTCGGTGCGCTTCGCGTGCACCGGGTCGGCGAGCGAGCGCATCGTGCGGGCGAGCCCGACCAGCTCCGACACCGTCTCCCCCTTCGCCCGCAGCGCGATCAGGAAGGCGCCGGTCTGGATCGGCTCGGTGCGCCCTTCCATGATCTCGGCGAGGACGGTCGAGCTGTGGTCGGCGGTCAGGTTCTCCCCCGCGCAGACCGCGTCGATCGCTCTGCTCACCACGTCGTTAGGCACCGGTCTCCCCCTCTCCCAGGAAGTTTGCCAGCAGGTGTTTGCCGTGCGGCGTCAGGACGGACTCGGGATGGAACTGGACGCCCTCCGCCGGCAGCTCCTTGTGGCGGGCGCCCATGACGACGTCGCCGAGGTGGGCGGTCAGCTCGAGCTCCGCGGGGAGGTCGGGGTCGGCGACCAGCGAGTGGTAACGGCCGGCGACCATCGGGGTCGGCAGGCCGGCGAAGATCGTGCGGCCGTCGTGGGCGATCTCGGCGTCCTTGCCGTGGATCGGCTCGCCCTGGACGACCCTGCCGCCGAAGGCCTCGACCATCGCCTGGTGGCCGAGGCAGACGCCGAGCGTCGGCGTGCCGGCCTCGGCGAAGGCGCGGATCGCCGCGCCGGAGATCCCCGCCTCCGCGGGGGTGCAGGGCCCGGGCGAGACGACGAGGCGATCGGCGCCGCGCTCCAGGAGCTCGGCCACCTCCGCCTTGTCGTTGCGGACGACCTCGACCTCCGCGCCGAGCTCACCCAGGTACTGGACCAGGGTGTAGGTGAAGGAGTCGTAGTTGTCGATGACGAGGACGCGCATGGGCTTGTCGGTGGCCTAGGTCCAATCCGGCTGGGCGCACGCCACCTCGACCGCGCGGAAGACGGCGCGCGCCTTGTTCACCGACTCGTTCCACTCGTAGCTCGGCTTCGCGTCGACGACCGTGCCGCCGCCGGCCTGCACGTGGAGGCGACCGTCCTTGACCACCACCGTGCGGATGTGGATCGCGGTGTCGAGGTCGCCGTTCCAGGACAGGTAGCCGATCGCGCCGCCGTAGGAGCAGCGCTTCACCGGCTCCAGCTCGTCGATGATCTGCATCGCGCGGACCTTCGGCGCGCCGGAGAGCGTCCCGGCCGGGAGCGCCGAGCGCAGCACGTCCAACGCCGTCACGCCCTCGCGCAGCTTCCCTGACACCTGAGAGACGATGTGGAGCACGTGCGAGTAGGTCTCGATCACCATCAGCTCGTCGACCGTGACCGAGCCGTACTCGCAGACGCGGCCGAGGTCGTTGCGGCCGAGGTCGACCAGCATCACGTGCTCGGCGCGCTCCTTGGGGTCGTTGATCAGGCGCTCGGCGAGGCGGCGATCCTCCTCGGCGGACTTGCCGCGCGGCGACGTGCCGGCGATCGGGCGCGTCTCGACGATCCCGTCGTGAACCCTCACCAGCGGCTCGGGCGAGGCGCCCGCGATCTGGAAGTCGCCGAACTCGAGGTAGTACATGTAGGGCGAGGGGTTGACGGCGCGCAGGCCGCGGTAGAGCGAGAAGGCCTCGACCGGCGCCTCGGCGCTGAAGCGCTGCGAGGGGACGACCTGGAAGGCGTCGCCGGCGCGGACGTACTCGATGATCCGCGCGACGGCGGCTTCGAAGTCCTCGCGCTCGAAGTTGGAGGTGAACTCGGGCGGCCGGGCGACGCTCGGCGCGGGCGGCTGGGGGACGGCGGCGCGGAGGCGCTCGCGCATCTCGGCGATCGTCGCGGCGGCGCGGGCGTATTCGGCGTCGAAGTCCTCGCCGCCCTCCGTGTGGACGCAGGCGAGGATCGTCAGCTCGTGGCGGAGGTGGTCGAAGACCAGCATCGCGTCGGTGATCATCAGCGCCATGTCGGGGAGGCCGAGCTCGTCGGGGTTCGGCTCGCCGAGCGGCTCGACCGTGCGGACGAGGTCGTAGCCGAAGAAGCCGACGGCACCGCCTGTGAACGGCGGCAGGTCGGCGACCGGCGCGGGCCGGTAGGCGGCGAAGCGGGCGGCGACGGCGCCGTAGGGGTCGGCCTCGGGCTCGACCTTGGTCGGCTCGCCACCGAGCGTCGCGGCGCGGCCGCTCCACTCCGAAAGCAGCCCGTCCGCCCAGCGCAGCACGGCGCGCGGGCGCAGGCCGACGAAGGAATAGCGGCCGACCTGGCCCTGCTCGGCGGACTCGAGCAGGAAGCAGGGCGCGCCGTCGGGCTCGCCGGCGCGGAGTTTCAGGAAGGCGGAGACGGGGGTCTCGGTGTCCTCGACGAAGCGGGCGCGGATCGGGACGACGTTGCCCTCGCGGGCGAGCGCGCGCGCCTCCTCCAGGGTCGGCGTGAGCCGCAGCTCGGAGTCGGCCGCCACGGCGTCAGCCGGCACGGCGGTTCAGCTCCTCCATCACGGCGGACTGCGGGACGCCGCGCGAGGCCAGCAGCACGGCGAGGTGGTAGATGACGTCGGCGGCCTCTTCGGCGACCCGCTCGTCGGTCTCTTCGCGGGCGGCGCGCACCACCTCCTCGGCCTCCTCCTCGACCTTTTCGCCGATCAGCGTCGGGTCGTCGAGGAGCTTGACCGTGTAGCTGCCCTCGGGGCGCTCGGCGGCGCGGCTGCGCAGCGTGCGCTCCAGCGCCGGCAGCTCCTCGAAGGCGCCCCGCCGCGGCGCGCCGTCGAACCCTCGGTAGAAGCAGGTCCGCTCACCGGTGTGGCAGGCGTTGCCGGCGGGCGCGACGATCGCCAGGACCGCGTCGCCGTCGCAGTCATAACGGAGCTGCTTCACCGCCATCGTCGCCCCCGACGTCTCGCCTTTGCGCCAGATCTCACCGCGCGAGCGGCTGAAGAAGTGCATCTCCCCCGTGGCGAGCGTCAGCTCCAGGGCTTTCGCGTTCGCGTAGGCGAGCATCAGGACCTCGCCGCTCGCCTCGTCCTGGACCACGCACGGCACCAGGCCGCGCTCGTCGAAGGAGATCTCGTCCAACATGAGAGGATCGTAGACGCCTGCGGCCTACTCGATGCCGAGCCGGTCCAGCATGTCCTCGTCGCGGCGCCAGTGCCGCCGCACGCGGACCTGGAGGTCGAGGTGGACCTTGGCGTCGAGCTCGCGCTCCAGCGAGCGCCGGGCGGCGCTGCCGATCTCGCCGATCTTGGCGCCGCCGCGGCCGATCAGGATGCCCTTCTGGGACTCCGTCTCCGCCCAGATCTCGGCCGCGACCGTCACCAGGCCGTCCTCGCGCGGCTCGACCGAGTCCACTTTGACCTCGACCGAGTGCGGGATCTCCTGGCGGGTCCGGTTCAGCACCTGCTCGCGGATCAGCTCGGCGAGGAGGAGCTCCGAGGACTGGTCGGAGGAGTCCTCGGGCGGATACATGTAGGGACCCTCGGGCACGAGCTCGCCGAGGCGCTGCAGGAGCTCGCCCAGGCCGGTGCCCGCGCGGGCGCTGACCGGGAAGACCTCGTCGACGCCCTCTAGCTCGGCGGCGTCGGAGAGCGCCCGGACGGTGCCGCCGCGCGCGAGCCGGTCGCACTTGTTCACCGCGCAGATCACCGGGATGTCGGTGCGGGCGGCGGCCAGGAGGCGGGCGATGAAGCGGTCGCCCGGCCCGACGCCCTCCTCGCCGTTGATGACCAGGAGCGCGACGTCGGACTCGGCCAGCTCGCGCTCGACCCGCTGCTGCATGCGTTTGGTGAGCGCGTCGCGGGGGCGCTGGACGCCGGGCAGGTCGACGAGCACCAGCTGGCGTTCGGCCTCGAGGTCGGTGGCGACGCCGCGGATCGCGCGGCGGGTGGTCTGCGGGCGCATCGAGACGATCGCGACGTGGTGGCCGACCAGGGCGTTGACCAGCGTCGACTTGCCGACGTTGGGTCGGCCGGCGAGCCCGACGAAGCCGGAGCGGGCGGTCATCGGGCGGAGCGCTCCGCGTCCAGTCGACCGAGGACCTCGGCCTGGAGGGCGAGCATCTCGCCGTCGTCGGTCTCGTGGTCGTAGCCGCAGAGGTGAAGGACGCCGTGGACCACCGTCTCGGCCAGGGTCATGTCGACGCAGAGCTCCGGGCAGATCGCGACGTCGCCGAGCTCGCGCGGCCCCGCGACGGACCCGAGCTCGTCGATCGGGAACGAGAGCACGTCGGTGGGCGCGTCCTCGCCGCGGTGCGCGCGGTTCAGCGCCCGGATCCGCGCCGCGTCGACGATCTCCACCGCGAGGTGGCCGTCCTCCACCCCGACCGCGGCAAGCGCGGCCGCGACCGGCTCGCGCAGCCCCGCCGGCACGTCAGAGAGATCGACCGGCACCGTGACGGTCGTAGGCGGCGACGATCCGCTGGACGAGTTTGTGCCTGACCACGTCCTCGCCGCCGAACTCGATGAACGAGATGTCTTTGACCTCCCGCAGGATGTCCCGCACCGCCATCAACCCGGAGCGCTGATCGGCGGGGAGATCGATCTGCGTGACGTCCCCCGTCACCACCATCCGCGAGTTGAACCCGAGTCGCGTGAGGAACATCTTCATCTGCTCCGGCGTCGTGTTCTGGGCCTCGTCGAGGATTACAAACGAATCATTAAGCGTTCTCCCTCTCATGAATGCCAGGGGCGCCACCTCGATCACGTTGCGTTCGAAATAGCCGTTGACGCGGTCGGGGTCGAGCATGTCGTAGAGGGCGTCGAAGAGCGGGCGCAGGTAGGGGTCCACCTTGGCCTGGATGTCGCCGGGGAGGAAGCCGAGGCGCTCGCCCGCCTCGACCGCGGGGCGGGTGAGGATGATGCGCTGGACCTTGCGTTCGGTCAGCGCCGCCGCCGCCATCGCGACGGCGAGGAAGGTCTTGCCGGTGCCGGCGGGGCCGATGCCGAAGGTGATCGTGGTCTTGCGGATCGCGTCGACATAGCGTTTCTGGTTCAGCGTTTTCGGCGCGACTTTCGTGTTGCGGTGGCGCCAGACGACGTCGTCGAGGATCGCCGCCGGGCTCTCTTCGGCGTCGAGC
>DASZUW010000251.1:0-4915 GCA_035547475.1 Solirubrobacterales bacterium | reverse complement strand
TCGGCGAAGGAGTGGCGGATGACGCCCTCGAGGTTGATGTCCTCGCGCTCGCCGCGGGCGAGGTAGACGGTCGCGGCGGCGTTGCCGAGCAGGCCGAGGATGCCGAGCGCCAGCACTCCCCCGCCCTCGATCCCCGGCGGGCTGGAGAAGCGGCCGATCGCCTCGATGCCGATGATCACGCTGACCACGACCAGCGTCACGCCGTTGGCGAGCGCCGCCAGCACTTCGGTGCGCTGCCAGCCGAAGGTGCGCCGCCCGCGCGCCGGGCGCGCGGCGAGGCGCGCCGCGATCAGCGCGAGGACGATCGAGCCGACGTCGGAGAGCAGGTGCCCGGCGTCGGCGAGCACCGCCAGCGACCCGGTGACGACGCCGCCGATCGCCTCGGCGAGCAGCAGCACGACGTTGATCGCCAGCGCGACGACGAGCCGCCTGCGCGAGTCCTCCCGCCGCGCCTCCAGCGCGTGCGCCCCGAAGCCGTGGCTGTGTCCATGCCCACCGTGGTCGTGATCGTGCACGCCCCGAGCTTACGAATGTTGATGGGCCGAAAACTCAAGCATGGCTTGAGTTTCGGCCCATCAACCTCGGAGTCAGGCGGGGACGGGCTCCTTCGGGGTCGCCGCCTCGGCGGCGACTTCGGCGGCGAAGCCGAGGCGCTCGGCGTACTCGCGCGCCTGCATCCGCGAGATGACCATCCGCTGGATCTCGGCCGGGCCCTCGAACAGCTGGTAAATCTTGGCGTCGCGGAACCACTTCTCCAACGGGTGGTCGGTGTCCCAGGCGGCCGGGCCGACGAGGTCCATCAGCGTCGTCGTCGCCCACATCGTCACGTCGCCCGCCTTCAGCTTCGACATCGAGCCCTGGCCGCCGGTCATCGGCCTGCCGTTGCGTCCCATCCACGCCGCGCGCTGGACGAGCAGGCGCGCCGACTCGATCTCGGTGGCGACGTCGGCGAGCGTCTGCTGCACCCGCTGCGCGGTCAGCAGCGGCACGCCACCTTCTTCGCGCCCGTAGAGGTACTCGAGGGTCCACTCGTACGCCGCCTGGGCGATGCCGAGCGCCGAGGCGCCGACGATCGGCCGGGTGATCTCGAAGGTCGCCAGCGCGTCGGCGCCGGAGGATTTCTGCCCGCTGCGGCCGCGCTCCAGCTTGCGCTGCAGCTTCTCCTCGCCGCCGAGCAGGTTCTCGGCCGGGATGCGGCAGTCCTCCAGCACGACCTCGGCGGTGTGCGAGGCGCGGATCCCGAGCTTCGTCTCCTTCTTGCCCTGGGACAGCCCCGGCGTCCCCTTCTCGATGACGAAGGAGGCCTGGCCGCGGGTGCCGAGCGTCGGGTCGACGGTGGCGACGACCACGTGGACATCGGCGATGCCGCCGTTGGTGATGAAGACCTTGGTGCCGTTGAGGACCCATTCGTCGCCGTCGCGCACCGCGGTCGTCTTCAGGCTCTTGACGTCGGAGCCCGCCTGCGGCTCGGTCACCGCGTAGGCGCCGAGCTTCACGTTCTCGGCGTCGCCGAAGCACTCGGGAACCCAGCGCATGATCTGGTCCGGGGTGCCGGAGGAGGCGATGCCGGCGGCGGCGAGGCCGGAGCCGGAGATCGCGAGGGCGATCCCGGCGCACCCCCAGTGGAACTGCTCGGCGAGGATCGGCTGCATCTGGCCGTCGGGGTCTTCGGCGGCGCGCTGCATGCCCTCGAGCCCGCCAAAGCCCTGCCGGCGCGCCTCCTTGATGACCTCCCAGGGGGTGCTCTCCTCGCGATCGTGTTTCGGCGCCGCGGGACGGATCACCTCGCGGGCGAACCTGCGGCATTCCGCCTGGTAGCTGAGCTGCTCGTCGTTGAGTGCGAAGTCCACTGCGCTTCCTCCTGGGATTGATTGACTGGTCAGTCAGCCAGTCGTCACAGATTAGCCGACCGGCCGGCCAGCCGGCCGCGACGCATGTAGCGTTGGGACGGGTGAGCGCCGATCGACCGATCAACGCCGACGTGGAGGGCCGGCAGGAGCCCCTGGAGCCGGCCGACGAGCCGCAACCCACCGAGCCGCCGCGACCCACCGAGCCAGGGCGCCGTCGGCCCGGCATCCCCGGCCCGATCAAGCTCGTCGCCGCCCTGGTCGTGATCGCGATCGGCTTCATCGTCCTCGCGGTCGTCGCCGGCGGCGGGTCCGGGAAGGACCAGGACGGCGCCGCACCGACCGTGACCACCACCGTCGCCGCCGGCGAATCGGAGGCCTCGCCTTCGACCTCCGAATCGGGTTCGGGATCCGACGAAGCGCCGAGCGCGGGCGCCGAAGAGCTCGGCTATCCCTCCTTCGCCACCTCCAACACGACCCGCATCGGCGGCCCCGACCCCGCCTCGAACGCCGCCGCCGCCGCGCTCGCCGTCTTCCCCGGGACGAGCGCAAAGCAGCGGCCGGTCGCCGTCGCCCTGGTCGGGACCGAAGACTGGGCGGGCGCGATCGCCGCCGCCGTGCTGATGGCCGAACCGATCCACGCGCCGCTCCTCTACGGCGAACCGGAAGGCGTCCCCACCCCGACCGCCGAAGCGCTCGCCGCGCTGCAGCCGCCCGGCGGCGCCGCCTCGGGCGGTGACGCGGCCTTCGCGATCGGCGACGTCCAGGTGCCGGACGAGATGAGCGCCGCCAAGGTCCCCGCCGCCGACCCCGCCACCGAGGCCGCGGCGATCGCCCGCCTGCGCGACCGCGTCGCGGGCTCGAAGCCGGCGGCGTTCATCCTCGCCTCCAGCTCCGAACCGGCCTTCGCCGCCCCCGCCGCCGCCTACGCCGCCCGCTCCGGCGACCCGGTCCTCTTCACGGAAGCCAACGAGCTGCCGCCGGAGACGGTGGCCGCGCTGCGGCGCCACGGGGGGCTCCCCGTCTACGCCCTCGGCCCGAGCTCGGCGATCTCGAACGCGGTCCTCAGGGAAGTGGAAGCGCTCGGCGCCAAGGTGCACCGGATCGGTGGCGCGAACCCGGTCGCCACCGCGATCGCCTTCGCCCGCTTCGACGGAGGCAAGTTCGGCTGGCACGTCTCCGATCCCGGCCACGGGTTCGTCCTCGCGCGCTCCGACGCGCCGCTGGAAGCCGCGGCCGCGGCGCCGCTCTCGGCGTCGGGCACCTGGGGGCCGTTGCTGCTCACGGATTCCGCCGATACGCTGCCGTCCGAATTGCGCGGCTACTTCCTCGACGTCAAGCCCGGCTACACCACCGACCCGACGCGGGCCTTCTACAACCACGTCTGGATCGTCGGCGACCCCGCGCAGATCAGCGTCGAAGAGCAGGCAGAAGTCAACGAAGTCGCCGAATTGGCGAAGATCGGGAGCGAAGAATGAGCGAGGCGGAGAACCCAGAGCTGCTCGGCGGCGAGCAGGGCATCACGGTCGAGGACATTCGCGCCCTCGCCGGACCGGCCACCCCCCACTTCTCCCTGCAGATCCGCAACCGGATCGCGCGGCTGATCGAGCCCTTCCCGCCGGACCACCCGGTGCGGCTCGAAGGCGAACGGCAGATCGCCCGCCTGCAGCGGCTCTCCGACAACAGCGGCGAGCCGCGCCGCGGCCTCGGCATCGCCCACTGAGATGAAGCGGCTGGCGCCGGGGGTCTGGCGTCTGAAGGAGTTCCCGGGCCCGACGATCAACGTCTACCTGGCCGAGAACGTGCTGATCGACGCCGGGCGGAGATGGGACCGGCGGCGGATCTTCGCCGAGCTCGAGGGCGTCGAGATCGCCGAAGTGGCGCTCACCCACGTGCACCCCGACCACCAGGGGTGCGCGAAGTGGGTCTGCGAGGCGCGCGAGGTGCCGCTCGCCTGCCACGCCGACGACGTCGACGCGATGGAGGGACGCGCACCGGTCGGCTCCGGCGCCGCCCTGGTCCCGCGCGTCTACGACCGCATCTGGACCGGCCCGCCGCACAGGGTCGACCGGGTGTTGAGCGAGGGCGACGAGGTGGCCGGTTTCCGCGTCGTCCACGCCCCGGGCCACGCGCGCGGCGAGGTGATCTACTTCCGCGACTCCGACCGGGTGGCGATCTGCGGCGACGTGGTCCGCAACCTCAACTACCTGACCCTGCGGCCGAGCATCCTCGAGCCCCCTGACGAGATGACCTACGACCCGGTCGAGAATCGCCGCTCGATCCGCAAGCTCGCCGCCCTCGAGCCCTCCCTCATCCTCCCCGGCCACGGCCCGGCGATCACCGACATCGACGCCTTCACCCGCTTCGTCGCCGCCTTACCCGTGGACTGAGCCGATCCCCGCCGCTACGATCGCGGCATGGACACTCCCCTCGCACCAGAGCAGGGCATCGACTCCCGCGACAACGCCCGCGAGCTAGCCATCCAGCGGCTGAAGATGAAGCAGGACTTCAAGAGCATCCTCGCCGGCGGCCTCTTCGCCGTCGTCGTCGCCGTCGTCATCTGGGCCCTCGGCGAAGGCGGCTACTTCTGGCCGATGTGGGTGATGCTGGGCGCCGCGATCGCGATCGTCGGCCAAGGCTGGAAGGCCTACGGCCCGAGCAACCGCATCACCGAGGAGGACGTGGAGCGGGAGATGAACCGCGTCGCCTAGCGGGGCCCCGTGGCGCCGCGTGCGGGTCGGTCACGCCGCACGGCGTGGGCCGTCCACAACGCTTCGGGACGCCGCAGGCGCGTCCTGGGCGCCTCATGGGGGTCCTGGCAGGCTGTGACCCCCATGAGGCGCCCAGGACGTGGGGCTTTCGTGAAACAGGGGGCGGGGGTCCGTGAGGAAGTGCGGGGTCCCGTCACCGCCTCATGTGGGCTGGATGTCGATTGGCCGAAAAGTCCTCCATATCAGGACTTTTCGGCCCATCGACATCGGACCCCTGCGGCTGTGGAGCTTTTCTGTCGCATAGCGCTACTTTCGCGCCACAGCCAGGGCCACCCGGGAGCCTGTGGCGCCTTTCTC
>DASZUW010000250.1:0-4259 GCA_035547475.1 Solirubrobacterales bacterium | reverse complement strand
TCCTGGGCCGGGATGGAGGGCCCCAGGAGGTGCGGGCGACCTGGGTTAACCCATGCGTAACCCAGGTCGCCCGCGTCAACCCATGCGTAACCCAGGTCGCCCGCGCCTGCGTGCGTCGTGTGCGACACGGGAGCAGGCGTGGAGATCCCGGCGTCTTCGTCACGACGCCTCACCTCGGTGACACCTCCGTGCGACGTCCGTGGGCCTTCCGTCGCCCTCCCGTGACCCTGCGGCCCCAGTCCCTGATCCGCTCCCCGTGGACCCGGCCCTGCGTCAGCCGAGAGCCCCGCGTCCCCCGGCCGTGCCTTGCCCGCCCCGCCCGCCCCGAGCCGAGTCCCGACCCGCGCGGTGCGCGGTACCCTCGTCGCACGTCGAGTCGAGAGAGAGGAGTTGGGAGATGGAGAGCAGCGGGATCGACGGGGGGCGGGTTGCGTTCGTGCAGTCGTTGTGGCATCGGGAGATCGTCGACGAGGCGCGGGATTCGTTTCTGGCCGAGGCGGCGGAGCGGGGGGTTCCGGCGGAGCAGGTCGATCTGTTTGAGGTGACCGGGGCCTTCGAGATCCCGTTGCACGCCAAGCGGCTTGCCGAGAGCGGGCGGTATCGGGCGGTGGTGGCGGCCGGCCTGGTCGTCGATGGAGGGATCTACCGGCATGAGTTCGTCGCCGAGGCGGTCATCGACGGGCTCATGCGCGTTCAGTTGGACACCGGGGTGCCGGTGTTCTCGGCGGTGCTCACGCCGCACCACTTCCACGAGCACGCCGACCACGAGCGCTTCTTCCACGAGCACTTCCAGGTGAAGGGGCGCGAGGTGGCGAAGGCGTGCACGGAAACGGTCGCCGCGCTCGATCGGTTGCCGGTCGCGGCGTAGCCCGGGAGGCCGAGCGGGCCGGTTTTGTAGGTTGGCGAGCGTGGAAGTCACGCTCATGATCGAGGGCCAGGAGGACGTGACCTGGCAGGACTGGGTCGCGATCGCGCGCGCCTGCGAGTCGAGCGGGATCGGGACGCTGTTTCGCTCCGACCACTACTACTCGGTGATGGACCGGGCGGAGCGCGGATCGCTCGACGCGCTGACGACGCTCGGCGCCCTCGCGGCGATCACCGAGAAGCTGCGGCTGGGGACGATGGTGTCGCCGGCGACGTTCCGGCATCCATCGGTCTTCGCCAAGTCGATGGCGACGATCGACGCGATCAGCGGCGGACGGGTGGAGCCGGGGCTCGGTGCCGGGTGGTGGGACCGCGAGCACGAGGCCTACGGGTTCGACCTGCCGGCGATGGGGCCGCGGATGGACGCCTTCGAAGAGCAGCTCGAGGTGATCACCGGGCAGTGGGGCGAGGGGTCGTTCAGCTTCGACGGCGAGCACTTCAGGATCGTCGACGTCGACGCGCTGCCGAAGCCGGTGCAACGGCCGATGCCGCTCATCGTCGGCGGCCGGGGCGGGCCGCGCAGCATGCGCATCGCGGCGCGCTGGGCGTCCGAGTACAACACCGTCTTCTCCGGGCCGGAACGGATCCGCGAGCTGCGCGGCAAGCTCGACGCCGCCTGCGAGAAGCAAGGGCGCGACCCGGCGACGCTGCCGCTCTCGCTGATGACCGGGTGGATCGTGGGGAGGACGCGCGAGGAGGTCGTCGACCGCGCCGCCCGCCTCGCCGCATGGCAGGACAAAGGCGACGACGGCGAGAGGTTCCTCGCCGAGGAGGCCGAGGACTCCTGGATCGTCGGCACGGTCGAGGAGGCGGTCGAGCAGCTGCGCGCCCTCCACGAGGCCGGCTGCCACCGGGTCATGGCCCAGCACCTTCTGCACCGCGACACCGAGGCGATCGAGCTGATCGGCCGCGAGGTCGCACCCCTCCTGGAAAGGTTCTAGATGCGATACACGAAGTTCGGGCCGACCGGGATGGACGTGTCGGTGATCTGCCTCGGCTGCATGTCGTTCGGCGATCCGGCGCGCGGCAATCACGAATGGTCGCTGCCCGAGGCCGAGAGCCGCGAGATCATCAAGGCCGCGCTCGACGCCGGGATCAACTTCTTCGACACCGCGAACGTCTACTCCGACGGCACCAGCGAGGAGATCGTCGGCCGCGCGCTCGCCGACATGGCCGACCGCGACGAGATCGTCCTCGCCACCAAGGTCCACGGCCGGATGCGCCCCGGCCCGAACGGCGGCGGCCTCTCCCGCAAGGCGATCCTCACCGAGATCGACCACAGCTTGAAGCGCCTCGGCACCGACTACGTCGACCTCTACCAGATCCACCGCTGGGACTACGAGACGCCGATCGAGGAGACCCTCGAGGCGCTTCACGACGTCGTCCGCGCCGGCAAGGCCCGCTATATCGGCGCCTCCTCGATGTTCGTCTGGCAGTTCGCCAAGGCGCTGGCGACGAGCGACCTGAACGGCTGGGCCCGCTTTGTCTCGATGCAGGACCACTACAACCTGATCTACCGCGAGGAGGAGCGCGAGATGCTGCCGCTCTGCGCCGACCAGGAGGTCGCCGTCATCCCCTGGAGCCCGCTCGCCCGCGGCCGCCTCACCCGCCCCTGGGACGCCGCCACGGCGCGCACCGAGACCGACGAGTTCGGCGCCACGCTCTACCGCGAGGAGGACGAGCAGATCGTCACCCGCACCCTCGAGGTCGCCGAGCGCCTCGGCCGCTCCCCGGCGCAGGTCGGCCTCGCGTGGCTCCTCTCCAATCCGGTCGTCACCGCGCCGATCGTCGGCGTGACCAAGCCGAAGCACCTCGAGGACGCCGTCGCCGCGGTCGACCTCGACCTCCCCGACGACGCCATCGCCGCCCTCGAGGAGCCCTACCGGCCCCACCCGATCGCCGGCCACGTCTGAGCCCGGCGCGCCCGCCGCTCCCGCGGCCGGCCCGCTAGATTGAGTGGCCGCGCGGTGGCTGTAGCTCAGTTGGTAGAGCTCCTGGTTGTGGTCCAGGCGGTCGAGGGTTCGAGTCCCTTCAGCCACCCCTCCTTTGGGCCGGCCGCCGCCGCCACCTACCATCAGTGGTAGGTGAGCCATCGTTCCGGACAGCTGCTGGACGGCCACGGGCGCGCGATCTCCGATCTGCGCATCTCGGTCACCGATCGCTGCAACTTCCGCTGCCAGTACTGCATGCCCGCCGCGGGGCTGCCCTGGCTGGCCCGCGAGGAGGTCCTCACCTACGAGGAGATCGCGCGCCTGGTCGCGGTCGCGGTGCGGGCCGGCGTGCGCACGGTGCGCCTGACCGGCGGCGAGCCGCTGGTGCGGCGGGAGCTCCCGACCCTCGTCGCGCTGCTGAAGGCGATCGAAGGGCTGGAGGAGATCGCGCTCACCACCAACGGCTACCTGCTGGAGGACCAGGCGGCGGACCTGGTCGCCGCGGGAGTCCACCGCTTCAACGTCTCGATCGACTCGCTGCAGCGCGACCGCTTCTTCCAGCTCACCCGGCGCGATGCCCTGCCGCGGGTGCTGGCCGGCCTCGCGGCGCTGGCGGCGGTGCCCGGCGTCGGCCCGGTCAAGGTGAACGCGGTGGCGCTGCGCGGCTTCACCGAGTCCGAGGCGCTGCCGTTCGCCGAGTTCGCGCGCGACCACCCCTACGAGGTGCGCTTCATCGAGTTCATGCCGCTCGACGCCGACCGCGCCTGGTCGCGCGACCAGGTCCTGACCGGCGCCGAGGTGCGCGCCGCGATCGAAGCCGAGCACCGCCTGGAGCCGCTCCCGCGCGAGCCTAGCTCCACCGCCCGGGTCTACCGCTTCCTCGACGGCCGCGGGCGGATCGGCTTCGTCAACCCCGTCTCCGAACCGTTCTGCGTCGACTGCAACCGCATCCGCCTGACCGCCGAGGGCAGCCTGCGCACCTGCCTCTTCTCGCTGACCGAGACCGACCTGCGCGGGCCCCTGCGCGCCGGCGCCGACGACGCCGAGCTGACCGCGATCCTCCGCGACGCGGTGTTCTCGAAGGAGCTGAAGCACCGCGTGAACGAGCCCGGCTTCGTCCAGCCGAAGCGCTCGATGTCGGCGATCGGGGGGTAGCGCGGGCTTGCGGGGGACGGCTCGGGCCGTCCACAGGGGTTCGTATGGCGGGACGGTGTCCTGGGCGCCTCATGGGGGTCCTGGCAGGCTGTGACCCCCATGAGGCGCCCAGGACTCGGGGCTTTCGTGAAACAGGGGGCGGGGTTCGTGACGAAGTGCGCGGGTCCCGTCACGGCCTCATGCGGCCCGGATGTCGATGGGCCGAAAAGTCCTCCATATCAGGACTTTTCGGCCCATCGACAGCGGGCC
>DASZUW010000249.1:0-9326 GCA_035547475.1 Solirubrobacterales bacterium | reverse complement strand
CGCCGGCCGAAGCGCCGCTCGACCGGCTCGAAGATCTCGGCGACGCGCAGCGGGGCGAGCCGCAGGGGCAGCTCGCCGCGCTCGGTCTGCGCGATCGTCAGCAGGTCCTCGGAGAGCTGCGTGAGGCGGTCGGTCTCCTCGGCGGCGGAGGCGAGCGCGGCGCGCAGCTCCTCGGGGCTGCGCCCCTGGGCGAGCGCCAGGTCGAGCTCGGCGCGCAGGATCGCCAGCGGCGTGCGCAGCTCGTGGCTGGCGTCGGCGACGAAGGCGCGCTCGCGCTCCATCGAATCGCCGATCCGGGCGAGCATCTCGTTCAGCGTCTCCCCCAGGCGCGCCACCTCGTCGCGGGTGGCGGGGACGGGCAGGCGCTCGTCGGGCGCGGCGGTGGAGATCTCCTCGGCGCGGGCGCGCATCGCCTCGACCGGGCGGAGCGCCGCGGCGGCGACCCAGTACCCGGCGGCGGAGGCGAGCAGCAGCGCGGCGGGCAGGGCGAGGAGGAGGAGCTGCTCGAGGTCGGTCAGGGAGTCGTCGCGCGCCTCGGTCGAGGTCCCGACGACGACGATCCGCTTGCCCGCGCGGGTGCTCACCGGCGCGGCGAGGAGGCGGGCGCCGCCGTCGAGGCTCGGCAGGTCGCCGCGGGTGAGAAAGGTCGGGGCGCGCGCCGCGGCGGCGAGCTGATCGGCGTCGAGCAGGTCCATCTCGCCGATGACGGCGGAGGAGTCGACGACCGTGCCGTCGGGTTCGAGCACCTCGGCGAAGCTGTCGGCCTTGCCGACGAGGTGCTGCCGGTGGGCGGCGAGGCTGGTCTCCTCGCGCCGCACGACGGCGGAGAGTTCGTCGGCGCGCGAGCGCAGGCCGGAGTCGACGGCCGCGCCGACGTCGTGGCGGAACTGCAGGTAGACGAAGAAGCCCGCGCCCGCCAGGACCACGGCGATGACCGCGGCGAAGACGAGCGTGAGACGGAGTCGGATCGAGAGGCGGCTCAGCGCCCTCCGTCCTTCCGCAGCCGGTAGCCGGCGCCGCGCACGGTCTCGATCGAGGTCACGCCGAAGGGAACGTCGATTTTGCGGCGCAGGTACCGGACGTAGACCTCGACCACGTTGGAGCGTTGCTCGAAGTCGTACTCCCAGGCCTGTTCGAGGAGCTGGGACCGCGAGAGGACGTAGCCAGCGTGGCGCATGAAGGTCTCCAGCAGGGTGAACTCCTTCGAGGACAGATCGATCTCGGCCTCGCCGCGCCACACCTGGCGGGTGCCGGGATCGAGCCGCAGGTCGCCGACCTCGATCAGCGGCGGGCGCTCCACCGTGCCGCGCCGCACCAGCGCCCGCAGGCGCGCCAGGAGCTCGGCGAAGGCGAACGGCTTGACCATGTAATCGTCGGCGCCGCCGTCGAGCCCGACCACCCGGTCGTCGAGCGACCCCCGCGCGGTCAGCATCAGCACCGGTGCCCACACGCCGTCGCGCCGCAGCCGCCGGCAGGTCTCGAACCCGTCGATCCCCGGCAGCATCACGTCCAGCACCACCGCGTCGTAGTCGACGGAGCCCGCCATCGCGAGCGCCCGCTCCCCCGCTTCCGCCACGTCGACCGCGAGCCCTTCCTCGCTCAGCCCGCGGCGCAGCAGCGCCGCCATCTTCACCTCGTCCTCGACGACCAGGACCCGCATCCGCCGAGGATCCCCCACCGACATGAAGGGAAGATGAGAGCCAACGTCGCCACCGACTTCCGTCGGCTCGGCGGGAACGGCTCCACCAGACCGAGGCCTGGTTCGAAGCGCTGCGGCGGCGCGACGGCCTTCTTCTCCGCTCTCGCGGGGTCGGGGCGCGGGGCGGGGCGCGGCTCGGGCCGTCCACACCACTTCGGGGGGCGGAAGGCGCGTCCTGGGCGCCTCATGGGGGTCCTGGCAGGCTGTGCCCCCATGAGGCGCCCAGGACGGTGGGGCTTTCGTGAAACAGGGGGCGCGGGTCCGTCACGAAGTGCGGGGTCCCGTCACAGCCTCAGTTGGACCGCGCGTCGATGGGCCGAAAAGTCCTCCATATCAGGACTTTTCGGCCCATCAACATCGGACCCCTGCGGCTGTGGAGCTTTTCTGTCGCATAGCGAAAGCTTCGCTCCACAGCAAGGTCTTGAGTGGTGGGAAGGCATGAAGAGGACGGGAGGAAGGGAGGGAGTTCCCGGCGTCTTCGTGACGACATCGCACCTCGGTGACGCTTTCGTGAAACATGCGTCGCTCCTCGCGTCACCCGACCGCCTCGGTCCCCTCACCCTCTCCCCGATCACCCGGCCCTCTCGGCCACGGCCACAACCCGCCGGGGTCGTGGCCGAGAGGGCCGCGTCCCTCGGCCGTCCCTCGCATGGCCCTCGTCCGGTTCCGCTTCCCGCCCCCACCCCGCCGTCACCGATTCGTAAGGTCTCCTTGGAAGGCTTGTAGCTCATGGCGCTACTGATCATCTTCGGCTTCGTCGCCGGCGCCGCTACCGCGGTGTCGCCGTGTGTGGTGCCGGTGCTGCCGATCGCGTTGTCGGCGGGGACGACGGGGGGTCGGCGGCGGCCGCTCGGGGTCGTCACGGGCCTGGTCGTGTCGTTCACGTTCGTGTTGTTCGCGCTGGTGTACGTGATCGACGCGCTCGGGCTGCCGAACGATCTGTTGCGGAACGTGGCGGTGGTCGTTTTGTTCGGCTTCGGGATCGTGCTTTTGGTCCCGCCGCTGGCGGCGCGGGTGGAGGCGTTCGGATCGCGGTTCTCCGGCCGGGTCGGGGTGAGGAGCGAGGGGGACGGGTTCTGGCCGGGGGTCGGGCTCGGTTTCAGCCTGGGCGTGCTTTACGCGCCTTGCGCCGGGCCGATCCTCGCCGCCGTCCTCACGGCGTCGGCGTCGCAGCCGTTCAACGCCGGGCGGCTCGCGGTCGTGGTCGCCTACGCGATCGGCTCGGCGCTCGTCCTCTACCTGCTGATGATCGGGGGCCGGAAGCTCGCCGCCCCGCTCGCCCGCCGCAGCGGTGCCTTCCAGATGGCGATGGGCGCGGTGATGGTGCTGGTGGCGGTCGCGATGTGGCAGGGATACGACACGAAGTTCCAGTCGAACGTGACGGCCGAGCTCCCCTCGTGGCTGACCAACCCGGCGGAAGGGATCGAAAAGAGCCACTCCGCCCAGGTCGCGCTCGCCGAAATCCGCGAAGAGGGCAGCCACGGCGGGCTCGGGCTGCGGGCGGCGGAAGCCGAAGGGGAACGGGAGATCGAAAAGGCGCGGGCCAAGCGGGGCCAGGAACCGCTCGGCGCGGTCGGCGAAGCGCGGCTGACCGCCAAGCAGGAAGAGACCGTGCCGCTGAACGACATCGGCCCGGCGCCGGAATTCACCGACACCGAGGACTGGTTCAACACCCCGGGCGAGAAGCCGTTGACGATGAAGGGGCTGCGCGGCAAGGTCGTCCTGATCGACTTCTGGACCTACAGCTGCATCAACTGCATCCGCACGCTGCCCTACCTGAACGCCTGGAACAAGCGTTACGCCAAGGACGGCCTCGTGATCGTCGGCGTGCACACGCCGGAGTTCCCGTTCGAGCGCGAAGCCGCCAACGTCGAAGAAGCGATCAAGACCGACGGCATCGAATATCCGGTCGTCCAGGACAACGAAATGGGGACCTGGAACGCCTACGGCAACCTCTACTGGCCCGCCGAGTACTTCGTCGACGCCAAGGGCGAGGTCCGTTACGCCCACTTCGGCGAGGGCGAATACGGTGAGAAAGAAGACGTGATCCGTGAGCTCCTCGCCGAAGCTGGACACGACCCCGGCAAGGCGCGCGCCGACGCCCACGGCATGGCCGCCGAACCCGGCCTGACGACGCCCGAGTCCTACCTCGGCGCCGAGCGGGCGCAGAACTTCACCAACGGGCTGATCGAAACCGGCCGCCACGACTTCACCCTGCGGCGCCCCGGCGACAACGAGCTCTCCTACGGCGGCGAATGGACGATCGGCGACCAGCCGGTGACCGCGGGCAAGGGCGCGCGGCTCGACCTCAACTTCGGCGCCCGCCGCGTCTACCTCGTGCTCGGCTCGCCCGGCAAGCCGCGGCGGGTGAAGGTGAGGCTGGACGGGAAGCCGATCGCGCCCGCCGACGACGGCGCCGACGTCCACAATGGCTACGTCAAGGTCACCGATCAACGCCTCTACAACCTGGTCGAACTGCCGAAGGTGGAACGTCACGTGCTCGAACTCGTCCCCGAAGAAGGCGTGCAGGGATATGCCTTCACCTTCGGATAACGGCGCGTCCGCGACCGTCCTGGTCGTCGACGACGAGCCGACGATCGTCGAGATCGTCGGCCGCTACATGGAGCGCGCCGGCTTCGACACCTACACCGCGCCCGACGGCTACAAGGCGCTCGACGCCGCCACCGCGCACCGCCCCGACCTCGTCGTGCTCGACGTGATGCTGCCGGGGATCGACGGCATCGAAGTGATGGAACGGCTGCAGGAGCGGCCGGGCCCGCGGATCGCGGTCATCCTGCTGACCGCGCGCGGCGAGGAGTCCGACCGCCTGGTCGGCCTGCGCAACGGCGCCGACGACTACGTCGTCAAGCCCTTCTCGCCGGCCGAGCTCGTCGCCCGCGTCGAAGCGGTCCTGCGCCGCACCGCGCCTCCTGCCGCCGCCGAGGACCAGCCGCCGATCGTCCACGGGCCG
Organism: Solirubrobacterales bacterium; assembly: GCA_035547475.1. Taxonomy (GTDB): domain Bacteria; phylum Actinomycetota; class Thermoleophilia; order Solirubrobacterales; family 70-9; genus VAYN01. Next base: position 4,656 of record DASZUW010000249.1, on the reverse strand, counting down.
CTGCGCGTCGAGCCCGCCTCGCGCCGCGTCACCCTCGACGGCAAGGAGGTCGCCCTGACCATGCGCGAGTTCGACCTGCTCGCCTTCTTCGCCGCCAACCCGGGCCGCGTCTTCTCCCGCGACCAGCTGATGGAGGCGGTCTGGATGGAGCCGTGGTTCGACGACACCTCCACCGTGACCGTCCACGTGCGCCGCCTGCGGGCCAAGCTCGGCGACGACCCCGCCGAACCGCGCTTCATCGAGACGGTCTGGGGCGTCGGCTACAGGTTCCGGCCATGAACCGCGGGATCTGGCGCGCCGCGCTGATCGCCGGCGCGGCCTTCCTCGCCGGCGCCGCCGCGGTCGCGATCCCCAACCAGATGGGGTTCACGCAGATCCTGTTGGTGCTCGTGGCCGTGGCGGCCACCGCCGTCGCCGCCGGGCTCGCGGTGCGCCAGTCGATGGAAGAGCGGATGCGCCGCCAGGTGGAGGACGCGCGGCGCAGCCTCGTCGCCGCCGCCTCGCACGACTTGCGCACGCCGCTGGCGTCCCTGCGGCTCCTCGTCGAGGCGATCGACGACGGCGTCGCGGGCGCCGACCGCGACCGTTACCTGGCCGAGATCCGCACCCACGTCGCCGTGCTCAGCGACCTCATCGACGACCTCTTCGAGCTCTCCCGGATCGAGGCCGGCGACATCTCCTGGACGATGCGCCAGGTCGAGCTCGGCGACCTGATCGGCGACACCGTCGCCGCCTTCCGCGCCTCGGCCGAGGAGCGCGGCGTCCGCCTCGCCGCCGAGCTGCCGGCGGGCAAGGTGGTGGCCGAGGCCGACGCGGAGAAGGTCCAGCGAGTGCTCTTCAACCTGATCCAGAACGCGATCCGCCACACGCCGGCCGACGGCAGCGTCACCGTGCGCGCCAAGGGCGGGCCGGGCGGGGTGGAGGTCGAGGTCGCCGACTCCGGGGAGGGGATCCCGCCGGGCGAGGGCGAGCGCGTCTTCGAGGCCTTCTACCGCGGCGAGCGCTCCCGCGGCGAGGACGGCGCCGGCCTCGGCCTCGCGATCTCCCGCGCGATCGTCGAGGCCCACGGCGGCCGCATCTGGCTCGAAGACGCTCACCCCGGAACGCGCGTCCGCTTCACCCTCCCAGCTTGACGCGCCCGCTGTTCCTTATGGACTTCAGGCGTCCAAAAGGAACAGCTGGGCGACGGCCTCAGAGCTGCAGGCTCTTCAGCTGCAGCATCTCCTCGAGGCCGAAGCGGCCGTTCTCGCGCCCGTGGCCGGACTGGCCGAAGCCGCCGAACGGGGCGGCGGGGTTGAAGGGGCCGCCGTTGATCTCGATCTGGCCCGTGCGCAGGCGCTTCGCCACGGCGATCGCGCGCTCCTCGTCGCCCGCCCAGACGCCGCCGGCGAGGCCGTAATCGGTCGCGTTGGCGATCCGCACCGCGTCGTCGGTGTCGTCGAAGGGCTGGATCACCAGCACTGGCCCGAAGATCTCCTCGCGCGCGATCGTCATCTCCGGCGTCACCTCGGAGAAGACCGTGGGACGGACGAAGTAGCCGCGGGTGAGGCCCTCGGGCGGCTCGGCGCCGCCGGTGAGGAGCTTCGCGCCTTCCGCCTCGCCCTTGGCGATGTAGCCGCGGACGCGCTCGCGCTGGCCGGCGGAGACGAGCGGGCCGAGGCGCGTCGCGGGGTCGAGCGGGTCGCCCGGCGTGAAGCCCTCGGCCGCCGCCGTCGCCAGCTCCTCGACCTCGGCGAGGCGCGCGCGCGGCACCAGCATCCGGGTCAGCGCGCTGCACGTCTGGCCCGAGTTGAGGAAGCACTTGGCGACCCCGTCGGGCACGGCGCGGGCGAAGTCGGCGTCCTCGAGCAGGACGTTCGGCGACTTGCCGCCGAGCTCCATCGCCACCGGCTTCACCGTCGCCGCGGCGACCTCGGAGACGCGCCGCCCGGCGCGGGTCGAGCCGGTGAAGGAGACGAGGTCGACGCTCGGGTGCGCGGCGATCGCCTCGCCGACCACCGGCCCGATCCCGGTCACCAGGTTGAAGACGCCGGGCGGCAGCCCGACCGACTCGATCACCTCGGCGAGGATGAAGGCGTTCAGCGGCACCACCTCGCTCGGCTTCAGCACCACCGTGCAGCCGGCCGCCAGCGCGGGGGCGACCTTGGCGCCGATCTGGTTCAGCGGATAGTTCCAGGGGGTGATCGCGCCGACCACGCCGGCGGCCTCGCGCAGCACCAGCGAGTTGCCGAGCTCCTCCTCCCAGCGCACCTCCTCGAGCGCCGCCGGCATCGCGGCGAACTGGTTGACCCCGAGGCCCACCTGGATCATCTGGGTGAGCTTGCGCGGCATGCCGAGCTCGGCGGTGATCGTGTCGGCGAGCTCCTCGCCGCGCTCCTGCAGCCCGGCCGCGATCGCCGCCAGCGCTTCGGCCCGCTCGGCCCGCGGCGTCGTCGACCATCCCTCGAATGCGCCCCGCGCCGCCTCCACCGCGTGGCCGACCTCGACCGGCGTGCAGCCCGGAATGGTCGCGATCGTCTCCTCGGTCGCCGAGTTGATCACCGGCAGCGGATCGGCCCCGACCGGCTCCACCCACTCCCCGCCGATGAAGATCTTCTCCCGCGCCTCGATGCTCGCCGCAGTGGCCATCTCTGCTCCTCCTCTTCCTTGCTCGCCCGTCTACCGACAAGCTAGCGGGTAAGCGTCCACGGGTCGGCATACCCGACCTACGATTTCGACGTGCTCTATGCGCGAGATGAGCGCAATCTGGACCGCATGGCCGCGGCACTTCAGGAGCTCGGTGTGACGCTTCGCGACGCACCCGCGGATGTACCCTTCGACACCGACTACGGACCTCTCGACATCCTCGGAGAGGCAACCGGGATGAGGCCTTACGAGGCGATCCGGGCCGACGCGAAGACCGAGGAGGCCTGGGGGGTCCTGGTTCGGGTCGCCTCGACCGACGATCTGATCAGGATGAAGCGCGCCGCGGGGCGCTCCAAGGACAAGCTCATGGCGGAAGAGCTGATCGCGATCGCCGAAGATCAGCGGCGCTCGGCGAAGGGGGAGAAGGAGAGGCCCTCGTAGGCCGCGGCGCCGGGGCCGGGGACCGCCTTCGCGTCGCGGGCGGTGAGGACCTGGCCGCAGGCTTCGCAGATGCCGCGATCGGAGACCTCGCCGCCGCAGTCGCGGTGGACGATGGCCATCGGCGGGCCCTCCGGCCCGGGAGCGTAGCGGTCGCCCCAGTGCATCAGGGCGATCAGGGCGGGCCAGAGGTCGAGCCCCTTCTCGGTCAAGAAGTACTCGTGGCGGGGCGGGCTTTCCTGGTAGGCGCGGCGCTCGAGTATGTCCTCGTCGATCAGCCGCTGCAGGCGCGCGGAGAGGACGTTGCGGGCGACGCCGAGCGACTCCTGGATGCCGGAGAAGCGGCGGTTGCCGTTCATCACGTCGCGGACGATCAGCAGCGACCAGCGCTCGCCGATCACCTCGAGCGACTTCGCGAGGGAGCAGGGTTGGCCGGGATAGTCGTGGCGGAGCACGGGTGTGATCTTCTCACATAACGGTTGCATCACAAAACTGAGTCGATTAGGGTCGGCCGGAACGTAAGTTGCATGACGAAACCGCACGCGCTGAACGGAGGCGACGATGAGGTTCACGACCAAAAGACAACGGGATCGGGGCCGGCCGCGCGCTCCGCGGATCGCGATCAGCCAGGACGAGATCACGGCCGATCTGCTCTACCGGGGCGGCGAGCCGCGGCGGTCGGGCGCCGTGCCGCCGGGCCGCCGGGGACGCCGGTGAGCACCGCCGAGTCCGCGACCCGCGCGCGGACCCGGGAGTGGTCGGACCCGGTGGCGACCGCCGCCGCCGGGGCGCGGATGGCCGGCATCGACTACATGCGCGCCCTGGTCGCCGGCCGGCTGCCGCCGCCCCCGATCGCGATCGTCATGAGCATCGCGCCGATCGAGCTCGAGGAGGGCCGCGTGGTCTTCGCCGGCGAACCGGGGGAGGAGCACTACAACCCGATCGGCCTCGTCCACGGCGGCTATGCGGCGACGATCCTCGACTCCGCCCTCGGCTGCGCCGTCCACACCACCTTGCCCGCCGGCGTCGGCTACACGTCGCTCGGGCTCGAGGTGAAGTACCTGCGACCGATCGGCAGCGACGCCGGCCGGGTCCTCTGCGAGGGCACCGTCGTCCACCGCGGCCGTCGCCAGGCGACCGCCGAGGCGCGGCTGACGGCCGAGGACACCGGCAAGCTCCTCGCCACCGGCACCTCGACCCTCATGATCTTCGGGGGGTAGGGCGTCGTCTCTGGTAAGGGCGCAAGGGTTGTCGGCGAGCGCGGAGGCGCTAGGAAACGTGTGACGAGACTCGCAAGTCGTGACGAAGACGCCGGGGACGTCACGCTTCCGTCGGTGTTGAACAACACGCACTTCAGCGCTGCAGTACTTACGGGGGCTATAGCGCCAGTAAGTACTGCAGCGGTGCTTGGGGCCTCGATCCCGCTCGGGAAACAGAAGGAAACCGCACGGATGCGTGACGTTCCCGGCGTCTTCGTCAACGGATGAGGCTCCCCGGGGCTCTTCGTGACCTCTCCCGCACGTGACGTTCACGAGAGCGGGGAAACTTCCGGACTTTCGCCGCCCCTCCCCCCGCACCCCTCACGTCCTGGGC
>DASZUW010000248.1:0-26352 GCA_035547475.1 Solirubrobacterales bacterium | reverse complement strand
TCGCCCACGGACGCCACACGGATGCGTCACCGAGATGAGGCGTCGTGACGAAGACGCCGGGATCTCCACACTTGATCCCGTGTTGCACAACACGCACGCAGGCGCGGGCGACCTGGGTAACGCATGGGTTAACCCAGGTCGCCCGCACCTCCTGGGGCCCTCCATTGCGGCCCAGGATGTGACGGAAGGCTCAGAGAAGCGTGACGTCCCCGGTATCTTCGTCACGGACCGGACCCGGCCCGGGCGCAGGTGTGGCATCTCCCGCACGGGACCCGCACCAATGTTTCACGGCGCCCCACGTAAGTCCGACCCGCCCAGGTCCCTGTACCGCCGCACCCCCGCACCCCTCACGTCCTGGGCGCCTCATGGGGGTCACAGCCTGCCAGGACCCCCATGAGGCGCCCAGGACACCCGCCCGCGCCTCGCACTGGTATGGACGGCCCGCGCCGTCCCCCTACAGCCGCACGAGATTCCTCGCCTCGATGTCCCGCGTCACCCCGCGGAAGTCGATCACCAACGGGGCCGCCTCGACCACGGCGGCGTAGTCGACCTCATTGTGGGCGGTGACGACGGCGACCAGGTCGGCGTCGGCGAGGGCGGCGTCGAGGTCAGCCGACTCGAGGCCGAGCTCGGCGATCGCGGGGACGTAGGGGTCGTGGTAGGAGAGGTCGGCGTCGAGGGCGCGCAGGAGCTTCATGATCTTCAGCGCCGGGGACTCGCGGGTGTCGCCGGAGCCGTCCTTGTAGGCGGCGCCGAGGATCAGGACCTTGGAGCCGTTCACTGGTTTTCCGGCCCGGTTGAGGGCGCGCTCGATCCGCTCCACGCAGTAGGCGGGCTGGGCCTGGTTGACCTTGCCGGCGAGCTCGATGAACTCCGGGTAGAAGTCGTGCTCGCGCGCCTTGAAGGCGAGGTAGAAGGGGTCGACGGGGAGGCAATGGCCGCCCATGCCGGGTCCCGGCTCGAAGCGCATGAAGCCGAAGGGCTTGGTCGAAGCGGCGTCGATCACCTCCCAGACGTCGATCCCGAGGCGGTCGCAGAGCTGCGCGAGCTCGTTGACCAGGGCGATGTTGACGGAGCGGAAGATGTTCTCGAGGAGCTTCGAGAGCTCGGCCGCCTCGGGCGAGGAGAGGACGACGACGGTCTCGCAGATCTCCGCGTAGAGCGCCCGGGCGCGCTCGGTGCACTCGGCGGTGAGGCCGCCGACGAGCTTCGGCGTGGTGCGCACGGTGTAGTCGGTGCGGCCGGGGTCGATCCGCTCGGGCGAGAAGGCGAGGTGGAAGTCGCGCCCCACGCGCAGGCCCGACTCCTCGAGGATCGGCGCCACCCGCTCCCGCGTCGTCCCCGGATAGGTGGTCGACTCGAGCACCACGAGCTGGCCCGGCTGCAGCACCCCCGCGATCGCGCTCGCCGCCCCGACGAGGTAGGTCAGGTCCGGTTCGCGCGCGGACGTCAGCGGCGTCGGGACGCAGATGACGATCGCCTCGCAGGTGGCCAGGTCGGCGTGCCGCGACGTCGGGTGGAGCCGCTCCCTCACGGCGCCCAGCGTCGCGTCGTCGATGTCCTCGATGTAGCTGCGCCCCTCCGCCAGGGCCGAGGTCTTGGCCGGGTCGAGGTCGAAGCAGACCACGTCCCGCCCCTCCTCCGCGAAGGCGACCGCGAGGGGGAGGCCGACGTATCCGAGACCGACTATCGCTACCTTCATCGCGCGCAGTCTAGACGCCGTCGAAGCGCCCCCCGGTTGCCTGCATATAGAGTGCCGCGCCGCAAACGAAGAGGAGGCTGCGAGTCGTCATGAGCGAGATCCAGGATGTGACCATCGACCAGGCCGAGCGCGAGGCGACCGGCGCGCACCCCTACGGGCGTTACCTGGAGGAGTTTGAGGTCGGCGCTGTCTACAAGCATTGGCCCGCCAAGACCGTCACCGAGTCCGACGACCACCTCTTTTGTCTGATCACGATGAATCACCATCCTCTGCATATCAACGACGTATACGCGTCAAACTCGCAGCAGGGCAAAAACGTGGTCGTCGGTCCGCTCGTATATTCGCTTGCCCTGGGTATGTCGGTGTCCGATATCTCGGGTAAGGCGATCGCCAACCTCGCCACCGAGGAGCTGAGCCACCCGAACCCGGTTTTCCACGGCGACACGCTCTTCTGCGAGACCGAGGTCCTCGAGAAGCGCGAGTCGAAATCGAAACCGGACCGCGGCACCGTCAAGGTCCACACCCGTGTCCTGAACCAGGACGGCGTCCTGGTCGCCGAGTTCAAGCGGCTCGTCCTGGTGCCGCGCAAGAACCCCGGGAGCTAGGCCTTTGCCCGCCGCTGACGGGCCGCCGCGTGCATGCGGGCGAGTCGTCGACGAGACGAGGCGTCTCGGTGCGCGCGGCGCTTCGCGACGGTGGACCTCTTCGGCAGCACGTGGTGGTGGCCACCGGGTTGCTTGACCGGGCCGGGCGCTGACGTCTGACCGCGTTCAGGGCCCGCTGAGCTCTTGCCTGGCTCGGGCCCAGCCGTGATCGGCGGTGGTTCCGTCCCCGCCGGCACTTCGCCGGCCGTGCTGGGGGCGCCGGTCGAATCCAGCTTCAGGATCACCACTTCCGGCCCGACGTTCACCTGCAGTGCACCGCTCGTCGGCAGCTGCGACAACGGGGCGCTCGACTTGTTCGGCCTATATTCGGCGGCGCTCGCCGGCGACTGGCCGAGATGCACCGTCACCGGCATGGTCGGAGGCGAGAGCGCAACCTGCTTGACCGGATCCCAGACGCTGCTCGATCGCCAGAGCGCCAGGTAGAAGCTGCCGTCAGCCTTCTGCAGAAGCACTTCGTGAAGCTTTTCGGTGTTGCCGGAGATCGAGTAGTTCAGCGCGCCGGGCGTGAACGATTCGTCCGAATCGCCGACGATCGAAATCAGGTTCTTCAGCGCGGTGAAGGCGGGCTTCGGCGAGAGGTCGTTGCGCAGTAGGCCGAAGTGGGCCTCCCGTTCGTCGCCGGAAGGGTCGGGGAACTCGTCGACGAGCTCGTAGTCGAAGGTTCGTGCGATCCCCTGCTGGAAGTAGTCGAGGAAGATCCGCGGGATGTAGACAGCGGTCGCGGCTTCGGAGGTCGGGGGGAAGTCGCCCGTCCAGTTCATCGCGTTGTGAAAACCGGTCTCGGTGGCCATCAAGGGTTTCGAGCCCGAGCTGAGGGCGGCGAAGTCGACGTGGCGTTCGAGGTAATCCTCGGGCGGATAGCCACCTGAGTAGGGGTGGATGTCGCCATAGGTGAGCCATGGCGAGATGTTCCCCAGTTCGCCCTTCTGCCAGAAGATCGTGGTCGGGCCGACGATCGGGAGTGAGGCCAGCTGCGGCGTGTTCGTCGCCCTTTCGTGCAATGCCTGCTGGTAGGCATCGGTCGTCGAGGTCCAGTTCGGTTCGTTGTCGTTGCTGTAGGGCTCGTTCGGTCCCTCGAGCGCGTCCACTCCCGTCAGCCTGTTACGGGCGATCGAGAGCAGTTCTTCGAGTCCCGCGGTCCCGTTTTCCGGCGATCCCATGATCAGCGTCGAGCCGATCCCGGCGGCCGCCAGTTCGTTCAGGCGGACGTACTGGTCGGGTCGATCCGGAAGCAGGTCCTCGCGGATGTGGTGGACGCCCAGTTCGACCAGTTTCGCCTTGACTTCCTGGAAGCGGGTGACGTACGGCGTGTCGTTGTAGGAGAAGTGGGTGTCGACGCCGATCGAGTTTACGAACGAGGCCGCACTTTTGGCGGTGATGGGTGCGGCATCGGCGGTTCGCGGGGCTGCCAAGGCGATCGCGGGTAGCATCGCAGTGGCGAGGGCCAGGAGGCGGAGGCGGCGGGGGAGCGGGAGAGCACGGGCTACCTTCACTCCCTTCCTGTCGACACTCCGCGAAAGCCCATGAGAAGGCCGATGCGGCGTGGACGTTTGTTCGTGGCGGCCCGTGTGGCAGAGTTCCGGCGATGAGCGACGCCCCTGCCGGCGATGGCCTCCTGATCGTCAACGCCGACGACTGGGGCTATGACGAGCCGACCACCGACGCGATCCTCGCGACCTTCCAGGCGGGGCGGATCACGAGCACGACGGGGATGGTCTACATGGCCGACTCCGACCGGGCGGCGGCGCTGGCCGACGGGCACGGCATCCCCGTAGGCCTGCACATCAACCTGACCGAGCCGTTCTCCGATCCGGCGACGCCCGCGGGCGTTCGCGCGCGCCAACTGCGCATGATCGAACGGTTCGGCAAGACGACGGGCGTGCCACCGGAGGTGCCGGGCACCTCGAACATGATGCGGTGGATCTACGACCCGAGGCTGCAACGCGAGGTCGACGAGGCGATCGCAGACCAGTTGCGGCGTTTCGAAGAAATCTACGCGACGCCGCCGACCCACTTCGACGGCCACACTCATGTCGACCTCTGTCCCAACGTCTTCCTGTCCCGCTCGATCCCGCGCGGGGCGAAGGTGCGCAATACGCTCGATCGCTTCCCGGTCGAGCGCTCCGCGGGCGGCTTTCTGCGTGATCTGCGCCAGGCGGTGCGTTCGCGCCGCTACGCCTCCACCAGGTACCTCCTCCACATCACGCACCTGCGGCTCGACCCGAGTGACCTCGACCCCCGGCTCGAGCTCGCGCGGCGGGTGCCGGTGGAGGTGATGGGGCATCCCGGTTTCGAGGCTGAGCGGAGGCTGCTGCTGTCGGAGGAGTGGGGGAGGGCGATTGCGCCGCTGCACCTCGGCTCCTTCGCCGACTTCGACGCCCGCCCGCTCAGTTGGAGTGAATCCTTCCGGCTTTTGCCGGCCTGACGCGCTGCCGATAGGGGAGTCGATGAAGATCCTCTTCACCCTCCACGACGAAGTGACGCCCGACGCCGGCGGCATGGGCGTCACCGCCGGGCTCGCGAGGGTCTATCGCGAACTGGGCCACGACGTGGAGTCGCTCTCCTTCGGGCAGTTGCCGCGGCCGCTCCCCTTCCGTGCCAAGGCGCTCTTGTTCCCCGAGTTCGCCGCCTGGTACATGAGCCGCACGGACGCCGACGTGATCGACGCGGCCAACGGTGACGCGTGGGTCTTCGGTCATCTGCGCCGCCGCCTGCGGGGAGCCCGCCGGCCGCTGCTGGTTACGCGCTCCCACGGGATCGTCCACACCGCCGACGTCGCCCGGCGCGCCGAGGCGGCCCGGGGCGGCATCGACCTCAGCTGGAAGTACCCGCTCTACTGGGGCGGCTGGAAACTCAAGGAGGTCGCCGACTCACTTCGCCTCGCCGACCTCTGCCTCTTCCTGAACGTGGAAGAGCACGCCTATGCGATCGATCGGCTCGGGGTCGACCCCAGCCGTGCCCGCATCGTCGACAACGGGATTCCGGAGGATCTGCTCGGTCTGCCGCTGGAGCTGGGAGCCGCCGACGATGCCGTCCGGATCGCCCACATCGGCAGCTACATCCCGCTGAAGGGAGTCCGCTACGCGACCGCGGCGCTCACCGGGGTGCTGGAACGCCACCCCGAGATCAGTGTCAGCTTCCTTGGTCCCGGCTGCCCGCCGGAGCGGGTACTCGCCGACTTCCCGGCGGCCGTCCACGGGCGCGTCGCGGTCGTCCCCAGGTATCGGCGCGAGGAGCTGCCGGCCCTCCTCGCCGCGCACGCGGTCGTCGTCTCGGCGACGTTGAAGGAGGGCTTCGGGCTCGGGCTTCTCGAGGGAATGGCCTGTGGGCTCACCGCCGTGACCGCAGACGCGGCAGGCCCACTCCAATTCATCCGCGACGGCGAGAACGGTCTCGTCGTGCCGCGTGCCGACGCGCGGGCGATGGCCGCCGCCCTGGAGCGCCTGATCGGGGACCCCCCGCTGCTCCGCCGCCTGCGGGAGGGCGCCCACGCGACCGCCCAACGGTACAGCTGGAAACGGATCGCCCCGGAAACGCTGGACCTCTACACCGAGGCACAGGAGCGACGCCGGCGCAGGTCGAGGCCGGCATGAGCCTGACGGCGACCGTGATCGATGACGAGGCGGGGCTGGAGGAGATCCGCCCCGCCTGGGACGCGCTCGCGATCACGACCGGTGAGCCGTATTGCGCGCCGGGCTGGATGCTCTCCTGGTGGCGGCACGCCCGGCCCAACGGGGCCGCTCTACGGGTGGTTGTGGTCAGCGACGAAAGTCAGATCGTCGGCCTCGCCCCGCTCTGGACGTCGAGGCCCGGGCGCCGCAGCTCCGCTTACGGATTCCTCACCGACAAATTCTCGCCGCCTGTCGGGCCGCTCGCGACGCCGGGATGCGAGGACGAGGTCGCCGAGGCGATCGCGCGGGCGCTGGCGACGGTCACGCCGGTGCCGATTCGGATCGCCCTCTGGACCCGGACCCCGCCCTCCGGCATCGCCGGCGCCTTCGCCCGGTCGTGGCCGGGACATCGCTCGTGGGTTCATGCCCAGGCGCCGACCCCGATCCCGATCGTCCCGCTGGATGGTCTCGATTACGACGCCTGGTTCGCCACCCGCAGTTCCAAGTTCCGCCAGGAATCGCGGCGGATGCGACGACGCATCGAGGACGAAGGGGCCGAGTTCCAACTCGTCGGACGGAGTGGCATCGCGCGGGCCGTGAACGCTTTCGTGCGGCTCCACGGCGACCGCTGGCAGGGCGCCTCGGGGGCGCTGGTCCCCGGGCTCCCGCAGATGCTCGAGGCTGCGGCCGACGACCTTCACGAGGACGGGCGACTGCGGATTTTCACCATCACCGTCGAGGACGCGGTGATCGCCGTCAACGTCATCGTCGCCGCAGGTCGGACGGCGAGCGGCTGGAACAGCGGGTTCGATCCGGATTGGGCTCGATTCTCGCCCTCGATGCTGCTGACGCTGCACGCGATCGGCGACGCCGCCGAACGGGGTGACGCCCGCTTCAGCCTCGGGCCGGGCGAGGGCGGTTACAAGCGCCGGCTGACCGACTCGCAGGAGGAGTGGATGAAGGTCACCACCCTCGCACGACGCGGAGCCTATCCGGTCCGCCGGCTCGCGATCGAAGGCGGCGAAAGGGCTCGCGCACTGAAGCGCGCGCTCGCCCGCGCCGTCAGGCGGCGATAGCGCAGCCGAGGTCAGACCGTCTCTGCCTCGTCCAGGGTCTCCTCCAGGGCTGGGGGCCGCACGAAGTGCTTCCACTCCAGGCCGACGATGCGGCGATAGAGGAAGACGGTGATCACGAAAGAGGTGGCGTAGGCGCACGTGGTCACTCCGGCCGCCACCATGATCCCGCCCGACTGCAGGAAGATCAGCAGGCCGGCGATCGTGACGATGGCGGAGGGGAGGTAGGCCGCGGTCGAGAGGAAGGGACGGTTGGCGGCCAGCATCCCCGCCCAGAGCACGGTGGCGGCGGCCTCGAGCAGCTCGCCGGGGAGCATCAGGCGCAGCGGCGGTGCGGCACCGACGAAATCGGCGCCGTAGACCAGGCGGATCGCGATTTCGCAGATCAGGATCAGAGCGAGCGCCATGGCACCGCCGATCATGAGCGTCGCCTGGAAGGCACGGATCACCGTGTGCGCGGCGCGGGAGACGTCGCGGGCGGCGACCGGCAGGGCGAAGACCGCGATCGTCCCGGTGAGGCTGGCGATGATCGAGGAGATGCTGGTGGCGACCGCGTAGAGGCCGACACTGGCGGCGCCGAGGAACGCCGGAATTATCAGTAGGTCGAGGCGCGCGCTGACGAACCCCGCGACATCGCCGCCGTGGGCGCGGATCCCGTACCAGATGGAGGTTTTCATCAAGGTGCGGCTCGGCCGCTCGAGTCCGTGCTTCCTGAAGCACAGGACGGCCGAGACCAAGGTGCTGACCAGCAGGGCGGTCCCGTTGGAGATCAGCGCGGTGGTCACCGTCATGTGCCCGGCGACGAGGAAGACCGCGTATCCCAGCACGGTCACCGCCGGGATCAGGATGCGCACGATGTTGTAGCTGAGGAAGCGCTGATCGCCGAGCAGGACGCCGACGAAAACGATCGAGACGACGTTGACCAGCACCAGCGGTGCATAGATCCGGGCGATGCGAATCGCTTCCGCGGTCTGGGCGCCGAACAGCGTCGGCAGCAGGAGCTCGGCGGCCACCAACGACACCAGGGACAGCGGGACCGTCGCGACCAGCCAGGACGCCATCAGCCGCGGCCCGTGTTCGGGGTGTTGGGACTGGTGGTAGGAGATCGCGGCGCGGGCGCCCATCGAGGCCAGCCAGCCCGCCACCGTCACCACGGTCAACGTCGCGGTCAACTCGCCTCGACCGGAGGGACCGAGGGAGCGGGCGACGATCACGCCGGTGATCGTGTTGATCAACAGGATCGACGCGTCGAAGGAGACCGGTGCGATCACCCGCTGGCGCATCGCCGGGCTCTTGATCAGTTCCCGGACCCGCCTCAGTGCGGCCTTGGGACTCCGGGTGCTGGGGCGAGGCGGGGAGGTGGCCATGAGGAGGCGACGAAGAGGCGGCCTAGACTACCGGTCGCCCCGGTGGATGAGAGCGGCCTTGCGGAAGTGCTCCAGTCCTTCCCTGGAGCCGATTCACCGTGGGCCGACCCGGATGCCAAAGCCCCGCGTACTCCTGATCACCCCTGATTTCCCGCCGTCGACGGGTGGCATCGCCGTGCTGATGGAAAGTCTCGTCGCCCACGCGACTGGTTGGGAGACCCGGATCCTCACCTTCGGCCAGCCCGGCGACGCCGCGTGGGACGCCGCTGCATCGGTCGCCGTGAGGCGGGTTAGCAGCACCGAGATCGACCGGCGGCTCGCGGTGGCCCTCCTGAACGCCGCGGCGCTGCGCGAGATCGCCGCCTTCCGCCCGGACGTCCTCCTCGTCGGGCACGTGGTCGCGGGCATCGCGGCGGCGCCGGTGGCGCGGCTGCTGCGCAAGCCGCTCGTCCTCTACGTACACGCCGACGAGTTCCGCACCCGTGCCAAGCTCACGGCGCGGGCGACGCGGCGGGCCGACGCGACGATTGCCGTCTCGAGCTACACGCGGGAGATGGCCCTCGGAGTGGGAGCTGCCCCGCTGCGCGTTCACCTGATCCCGCCCGGCGTGGTGGTGCCGCCACCACCGGCCGGGCAGCGCGACCCGCGGCCGACGATTCTCACCGTCGCCTCGCTGCTTTCCGAGCGCAAGGGCCACGACGTCATCGCGAGCGCCCTGCCGCTGGTCCGCGAGCGGATCCCCGATGCGCGATGGGTGGTGATCGGCGACGGCCCGCTTCGCCCGCGGGTGGAAGCGGCGGTCGCCGATGCGGGCGTCGGCGACGCGGTCTCGTTGCTGGGACGGGTCGACGACGCCACCCGCGACGGCTGGCTGGACCGCGCCCGGGTCTTCTGCATGCCGAGCCGCGTCCCGCCGGGCGGCCTTGGCGGCGAGGGCTTCGGGATCGTCTACCTGGAGGCGGGCGCGCACGAGCTGCCGGTGGTGGCCGGCAACGTCGCGGGTGCCCTCGACGCGGTGGTCGACGACGAGACCGGGATCCTCGTCGACCCGACCGACCACCGAGCCGTCGCCACGGCGCTCATCCGTGTCCTCACCGATCCCGAGCTGGCCTCCCGCATGGGCGAGGCGGGTAGGCGCCACGCCGAAGAGCACGCCTGGCCGCGGATTGCGGCGCGCGTCGAAGCGCTCGTGGAGGAGGTCCGGGCCGGCGGGGGAGCGGCGATGTGACCCGCGTCCTCTACGTCAACCAGACCGCCCAGGTGAGCGGCGCGGAGCGCTCACTGCTGGCGATGGTCGACGGCGTCCGCCCGGCGGTGGAGCCGGTGCTCGCCTGCCCGCCCGGCGAGCTCACCGACGCCGCCCGCGAGCTCGGTGTGCGGACGACGCCGATCGCGGGCACCCTGGCGAGCTTCCGGCTCCACCCTGTGCACACCACCCGTGGGCTTTTCGAGATCGGTCGCTCCGCGCTCCAGGTGCGTGCCGCGGTCGCGCGGTTGCGGCCCGACCTGGTCCATGCCAACACCACCCGCGCCTCCCTCCTGGCGGTTCTGGCGCGCCATCGCGATCGCCCGCCGATCGTCGCCCACATCCGCGACTGGGCCCCGGACGGCCGGCTACCGCGGCTGGTCGACGGGGTGATCGGGAGGAGGGCCGACGCCGTCGTCGCCAACTCGACCACCGTCGGCGACCAGTTTCGCGACGTGCGACTGCGTCGCCCGGTGCGGGTGATCCACAACGCGGTCGACCTCGACCGCTTCGATCCGGCCGCCTCCGACGGCGCCGCCGTACGGACGGAGCTCCGCATCCCGGCGGAGCGCATCGTCCTCTCGGTGATCGGTCAGCTGGCGCCGATCAAGGGCCAGGACGACGCGATCGAGATCCTTGCCGGGCTGCTCGAGGCGGGGTGTGACGCCGAGCTCCTGCTCGTCGGCACCGCCAAGTTCACCGCCCCCGGGGCCTCACTCGACAACGAGGAGTTCGAGCGAAGGCTCCATTCCGTCGCCGCCGAGCGGGGCGTCCTCGAGCGAGTCCGCTTCCTCGGCGAGCGGGGCGACGTGCCCGACGTCCTCGCCGCCAGCGACCTGATGCTCATGCCGTTCTGGCGCGAGGGGTTCGGTCGTGTCGCCATCGAGGCGATGGCGCTCGGCGTCCCCGTCGCCGCCGCGGCGGTCGGCGGCCCCCTCGACATCGTCCGGCCCGGAGTCGACGGTCTGCTGCTGCCGCCGCGGGAGCCGGTGGCCTGGGTGCCGGAGCTTTTGCCGCTCCTCGGCGACCGCGGAAGGCGCATCGAAATGGGCGCACACGGTCGCGAGCGGGCTCGAGAATTCAGCTTGCAGAGCCAGATCAACGCTGTAATGGGACTCTACGGAGAGCTGGTCGCCGGGGACCCGATCCCGACCACCCGCTCTATATTCCGACGATGAGCGTCGCCCGAGCAGAGCCCGCGAGGTCGGTCGACGGACGCGACGCGGCGGCGATCGCCGCCGCCGTTGCGATCGCCGTGGTCGGCGGCGCGCTGGTCGTGCGGTCGACCCAGCTGGCGCTGACGATGACGCTGCTGCTCCTGCTGCTGGCGGTGCGGGTCCAGTCGCGCACGGCGGGCTTGTCGCTGATGTGGACCTATTGGCTCCTGGCACCGTTTCTGCGGAGGGTCCTCGACAACTCGATCGGTCCGGTCAGCCCCGACCCCCTTTCGCTGCTGCCGTTCCTGGCGACGGCGCTTCTGGCCGCGATCGAGCTCCGCCACACCCATCTCGACAAGCGCGCCCGCACCATCATGACGATGGGGACCGTGGGGCTCCTGATCGGCGCGCCGCTCGGCCTCGCCGCCGACCCCTCCGCCGCCGGGTTCGCCATCTTCGCCTACGGGACCGGCCTTTCGGCCTTCATCCTCGGGTGGGGGGACGGGCAGTTGCGCGACGGCACCGGCTCGCTGCAGAAGATCGTCATGTACGTGTTGCCGATATTGGCGCTCTACGGCCTCGCGCAGTACTTCTTCTCGCTCACGTCCTGGGACGCGCACTGGGTCGCGACGACGACGCTGAACAGCCTCGGCTCGCCGCAGGAAGGGCACGTGCGGATCTTCTCGACCCTGAACGCGCCGTACACGTTCGCCGCGCTCCTCGGCACCGGCCTCCTCCTCGGGCTTGCCCGGCGGGGTCGCGCCGGGCTGGCGCCGGCGATCACCGCGTTGCTGGTCGTCGCCTTGGCGCTCACCTTCATGCGCAGCGTCTGGCTCGGGACGGTGATCGGCCTGATCGTCTTCGCCGCCGCGGCACGCGGACGCGCGGCCGGGCGCATCGTGGTGGTCGTCGGCGTCTGTCTCTTCGCTCTGATCGTGGTCGGCAACAGCAATCCGACCACCAAGGCGTTCACCGAACGGGTGACCTCGCTCGGCAACCCGAACGAAGACCGTTCCGCACAGGAACGGCTGGCGACGACGAACAAACTCTTCCCGGTCGCGGTGCGCCAGCCGCTCGGCGAAGGCGCCGGGCAGGCTGGGATGGCCTCCGAACTCACCGGCAGCCACGGCGGGTCTTCGGCTCTGATCAACGTCGACGACGGCTATCTGTCGCTGATGTTCCAAGACGGGCCGTTTGGCTTCCTTCTCGTGATCGGGGCGCTCGTCCTGAGCGTCGGCGCGGCGATCAAGGCCGTCGGCGCGGCGACCGAGGAGGAGCGGCAACCACGCGCCGCGCTGTTGGCGACGCTGATCATGTTGTTGGTCGCCCTGGCCGCCGGGGACATCCTCTTCGGTCTACCTGGGATGATGCTCTGGTATCTGTGCGGCACGGCCGTCGCCTGGGCTTCCAAGAGCGCCGCGCGGCCGACCTCCGCCCAGCCCTCAAGGGTGCGATGAATTTGCCGATGCTGTTGCTACAGTCCGCCGCCTTTACCGGCCGGATGCCCGATTTTCCCGCTCGATGACGCCAAATACGAAAAGCGAAGAGTCAGACTTCTCGGCATTCGCCCGAACGCTCCGGCGTCGTTGGTGGGTCGTCCTCCTGTGCATCGTCGTGGCGACCGCCGCGGCGGTCGGGATCACCCTCCACGCGGAAAAGAAGTACGCGGCGACCACCTCGCTGCTGCTGCGCGTGAATCCCGAAGTCGAACCCCAGCGCGTCGTCGATACGAACCTGCAGTTGCTCTCGTTGCCGAACGTCGCGAGCCGGACCGCGGAACGGCTTCCGGACGTGAGCCAGGCGGAGATCGAAGAAGCGATCTCCTCAGAACAGCAGGGCGAATCGGACATCATCAAGGTAAGGGCGGAAACCAGTGACCCCGACACGGCGGCGGAAATCGCGAACGCCTACGCGACGGAATTCATCGCGATGCGACGGACCACTCCGCACCAGGGGCCGCAGACCGGGGCCGTGCAGACGGTCGAGCAGGCGACCCCCAACTCGAGTCCGGTGTCGCCGAAGCCGACTCGCAACGTGGCCTTCGGCGTCGTCATCGGCCTCGTCCTCGGCATCGGCCTGGCACTCCTGCTGGAGCAGCTCGACCGCCGCGTCAAGTCTCAGGACGACATCGCCGACACGATGGGCATCCCGCTGCTGGCGACGGTGGCGAAACGCAAAGCCTTCGACCGCAAACATCTCGGCAACGGCGAAATGTCGCCGGAGGACCTGGAGGCATTCCGCATGCTGCGGGCGAACCTTCGTTACTTCGACAGCAGTCGCGACGTCAAATCGGTGCTGGTCACGTCGGCCGAACCCGGAGAGGGCAAGACGCTCATCTCGCTTGGCCTCGCCCTCGCCGCCGCCGCGGCGGGGGAGCGAGTTCTCCTGTTGGAGGCGGACCTGCGCGACCCGGGCCTCTCGCGGGTGTTGAAATTGCCGCAGGTCGCGGGCCTCAGCCGCACGCTGACCGAGGGTGGGCAGGCGGTCGCAGACGCGACGACCGCGATATCTGCCGGTGAGCTGACGAAAGCCGCGGGCGAGGCGACCTTCGACGTCGCTCCGGCTGGTGCGGTCCCAGCGAACCCGCCCGCCCTCCTCGAGTCCCAAGCGATGAGAGAGTTCATCGCGGAGGCGGAAAAGGCCTACGACTTCATCGTCATCGACACGCCGCCGTTGCTCGCGGTGGCCGACGCGATCCCGTTGATCTCGATCGTCAGCGGCGTCCTCGTCGTCAGCGGCCTCGGCGTCAGCACCCGCAGCTCAGCCGGCGACCTGGTCGAGCAGCTGTACCGCCTGAACGCCTCGATCCTCGGCCTGGTCGTGAACTTCGCCCAAGGCGGCCAGCGCTCGTACGGCTACGGCCGCCCCGCCGAGATCGCGGCTGCGAGACCGCGGGACAACGCCTAGGTCATCCGATGGTGAAAGCGCGGCCGGCCGGGGACCGGTCGACCCCGGCCGCGTTGAGGGCGCGTACCTGGAAGCGGTATCGACCACGGGCGAGATGCCGGTAGGTCCGCGGCGACTTACACGTTCGGAAGCGAGAGGGTGCGAGGGAGCGGTCACCGCCTGTGGGGTAGCGCTGAAGTCGGCACTCGAAACTGGCGCCGGCTTCGGCGGTGAAACGGAAGGTCGCCCGTCTGGCGGCCCGATGAAGAGAGACTGCCTCCAACTTGGTCCACGGCAACCGGGTGACCGTCGGAGTGCCTGGACCGGGATTGGGTTGGTCCGCACGGCCCTGAGTGGAACCGCCGCCATTGGTCCCGCCTTGATTGCCTTCTTCTTCTTCGTTTGGCGGCGGTTCGCTCGGGACGCCGAACCCGATCACCCGTTCGTCCATGGTGCCGACGTAGACCCGGCCGTCGGCGACGCCCGGGCGGCCGAACTTCGAGGCGAGGCCGATCGGTGCTTGCCAGAGTGGCGGTTCGCCTTCGTCGGGCACGACTTTGTAGGCCTCCAGCGTCGAACCCGCGCAGGGCCATCCAGGGCAGCGCTCCTCCCAGACGACCGCCGAACCCGGCGTCGTGCCGTCCGAGGTGACGATCGGCGATCCGGACCCCCAGGTGAGCGAACCGGAGGTCTTGCCGATCAGGTGGAATTTCGGCTGTTCGCCTTCGGGGCTGTATTCGAGGATTTCCAGACCGCCCGTTTCTCCGATCCCGGGGACGAAAGACGTACCCGCCTTCCCCTGGCCAGACCGCCATCGAGCCGAACACCGGGTGTTCGTTGACGAGTTCATCGAGGACGGCGTTGGTGTCGAGGAACCCCTGGCCCTGACCACCGAGGTGGTCGCGGTCGAGGACGAAGATCTTCCGTTCCTTGCCCCCCATCAGCATCAGATTTGGGACCGCTTTCGTGCCGAAGTACCGCGAGGGCAGCGCGGTCGGCCCGTTCGAGCCGAGGTCGCGATCGTGTTCGTCGAGTTCTTGGCGGTTGTAGGGGGCGAAGAAGTCGATCGCCGTCGCTGCTCCCGCCGGCCCGATCTGTACCCGTCCGACGGCGTCGCCGAGGTCTTCGGGTGGCGTCGGGCTGGCGGGCGGGGCCGGTTCGACGAAGGAGTTGCCGGTGGCGAAGAGGATCTGGCCCGGGCGGTCGGAGACGAGTCCGGCGCCGCCCTGCCAGATCCCTGCTCCCGATGGGCTCGTGGCCCACATCGTCCGGACCCGGTGGGTGGTGGTCGAGACTCCGACCAGCCACCCCTGGTACGGCAGGTCGTCGCAGTGACTGCCGAATCCGGCGTAGACGACCCCTTCCATCAGAAGGAGGCCGGTTCGCTGCAACTCCTGTCGGGCGATGAATTCGACGGGCGTCGCGAGGTTTTCCGATTTTCCGACGATCGTGACCGGGAAGCCGGGCGCTTCTTCGCCGCTGGCCATGCGCAGGGCGTGCAGTTGCCAGTTCACGGTTTTCGGCGATCCCGAGGAGGTCTTGGCGTAGAAGTAGGCGATGCCCGTTTCGGGATCGATCACCGGGGTGCCGGTGATCCCGACATCTGGTTCGAGGTCCCCACAATTGTTCGTCAGTTCCGAGGCGAGGAAGGGCTCGCCCATCTGTCTTTCCCACTTCACCGCGCCGGTGACCGGGTCGAGCCCATAGGCCCGATCCGTCTCGGTCACGACCAGGAGGGTGCCGTCCGCGACCAGTGGCTGGGCGTAAACCTGACCTTGAACCGGCGTTTCGAAAATCTGCCCGAACTTGCCTCCGGCGACCGTCGCCGGGTCGAGCTTCGGCTCGTCGGGATACCAGCCGGTCCGCAGGGCGTCGTTCGAGGCGGTGACTGGTTCCGCAGGGGCCGCCGCGGCTCCAGCGAGCATGCCGATCGCTGCGGCCACGCCGACGATGAAGCTCGTCGCTGCATTCCGGCTGAAGCCCACGAGAAGGGCGAAGCTTATCCGGCCGCCGTGAATCGGTGCGATCAGCAGGCCCCCTGGCCCGGGGGAGTTGTCGCCCGGGCTCGTGGCACGCCTCCGGGACGTCTGCGGTCAGCGACGAACCGACAACTGGCGGTCGACCGCGGACTTCAAGTTCTGGCGGAAGGATGCGGCGCTGAAGCGCGCGGCGTTGGCGCGGATCTTGATCGGGTCGAAGCGGCCGAAGTCCTCATCGCGCAAGGGCTCGGCGAGGGCGGCGGCGTCCTCGGCGTCGACCAAGACGCCGGTGAGGCCGTCGACCACCGTCTCCCGGACGCCGCCGCGATTGACCGCTACCACAGGCCGGCCGGCCGCCTGGGCCTCGACCGCCGCGATGCCGAACTCCTCGACGTTGGGGACGATCAGGGCCGCGCAACGGGAGTAGAGGGAGGCGAGCTCGGCATCGGAGACGTTGCCGAGGAGGTCGACGTCGCGGCCCTCGTTCTCGACTCGAAGGCGGGGCAGCTCGGGACCATCGCCGACGACCTTGATCGGCCGGCCCGCCGCGAGCGCCGCCTCGATCGCCGTGTCGACGCGCTTGTGGCGGACTATCTGGCCGACGAAGAGGACGAAGTCCTCAGGTACGCCGGGGGAAAATCGCTCGACCGAGACCGGCGGGTAGATGATTTCCGACTCGCGTCCGTAGATCTCCGCGATCCGGTCGCGGGTGATCGCGGAGTTGGCGATGTAGTGGGTGACGTGGCGCGAGGCTTCGAGGTCCCAGCGGCGGATCCGCGCGAGGATCTGCCGCATCAGCGGGCGCAGCGGCGCCGGCGTCTCCGACATTGCCCGTTGGTCCTCGAACCAGACGTAACGGAAGGGGCTGTGGCAATAGCAGATGTGCAGCGCGCCCGAACCCGGACGGATACCCTGGGCGAAGGCGCTGCTGCTCGAGACGATCACGTCGAAGTCCCGGACCGGCAGTTGCTCGGCCGCCCGCGGGAAGAGCGGCAGCAGATATCGGAACGAGCCTTGGCGGGCGCCCAGATGCTGTAGATAGGAGGTGGTCACCTCGCGCCCCGCGAACCCTTCGGCGACCGCGTCGGCATCGTAGAGCAGGGTGTAGATCGGCGCCATTGGCCAGCACTTCGCCATCTCCGCGAACGTGCGCTCGGCGCCCCGCATCACGAGCAGGTAGTCGTGCGCGAGGGCGAGGGAAGGTTCAGTAGGCGCCACGCCCGGACAATACGGCCGGGAGCGTCTCGAGCAGCAGCTCGAGGTCGCGGGCCAGCGACCAACCGGCGACGTACTGGTAGTCGAACCGGACCATCTCCTGGAACGGGCTCTGGGAGCGGCCGTAGACCTGCCACGGACCGGTGATGCCGGGGCGCAGCTCGCTGCGGCGCAGGTGCCAGCGCTCTTCCAGAGCTTCGGCCTCGCGGAAGATCAGCGGGCGCGGGCCGACCAGGCTCATGTCGCCCTTCAGCACGTTGAAGAGCTGCGGCAGCTCGTCGATCGAGAAGCGGCGGATCACGCGGCCGACGCGGGTCACGCGTGGGTCCTCGCGGATCTTGAACATGACGCCGTCCTCGGCTTCGTTCATGCGTTCGTAGTCGGCCTTGCGCTGCTCCGCGTCGACATACATCGAGCGGAACTTGATCAGGTTGAAACTGCGGTTGCGGCGGCCGGCGCGTGCCTGGTGGAAGAAGATCGGGCCTCGCGAGTCGATCCTGATCGCGATCGCGGTCACCAGCATCAAGGGTGAGAAGAGGATGATCAGTCCGATCGAGCCGATCACGTCGAGGGCCCGCTTCGCGGCGACCATGGAGGAGCCGAGGACGGGGACGCCGATCGAGAGCAGCGGCAGGCCGCCGATCTGGTCCAGCGAGCGGACCCCGTCGAGGAACTCGAAGAGCCGCGGCACTACGTCGACGGCGATGCCGGCGTCCCGACAGGAGCGGATCGCGCGAAGCAGCTGCTCGTGGCCGGCACTGGAGAAAGCGATGATGACTCTGTCGATGCTCTGGGCTTTGATGATCTCGTCGAGGTCGCCGAAGCCTCCGAGCCGGGGGAGGTCAGGGGTGCCGACGAGGTGGACTTTTTCGTCGACGATCCCGACTGGGTCGAGGCCGAACTGGTTGTTCTTGCCGATCTTCTCGACCAACTGCCCGGCGACGACGCCGGAACCGAGGATCAGCGTCCGCTGGCGGAGGTGGGCCTGCCGGTGAAGGTAGGAGCGGACGATCGTGCGGGCGGTGATCATGAAGAAGGTCAGCACGCCGACCGTGATGCAAGTGGCGCCGAAGAGCGGGTGGAGTTGGATGGCCGCGGCCACCCCGTAGACCGGCCAGGTGGTGAGGACGATCGTGACGGCACCGCGCGGCACTTCAGACACCGCGGAGGCCCAGCGCGCCAAATGGTCGGAGCGGTACAGCCCGACGGTGAATCCGATCAGGGGGAAGATCAGCGCGGTCGCGACGATGTAGATCGGCGCGTGGTCGATCGGAGCGTCGAGGAGGATCAGGGTGAGTGCGGAGGCGAGCGCGGCTGAGATCGTGTCGCCGAGGAAGAGCCTCTTCGCCAGCACCGCGCCCCGGTCGCGCCGAAGGACCTGCTGAGCCTGCCGTTGGACAGCCAATGCCTCGGCATGAGCCTGCCCATGTTCGCGATTTACGGTCGAAGACTCCACTGACTTACCTCGGCGACGATATACAGCGACGCATGTGGGCCCTCATCTCATGGGTGTCGGCAGGAGTTGCCAGTTCGCTTTAGCTGAATCCACGCTTGCAGGTCAAGGCCTCTTGCTGTTCTGCCGAATACGGTTCCACGGCATGGACGAGGTGGCTACTAATTATTCAGTACACGAGCCTGACGCGCAGTCGCAGGTACCCGGATCGCGGCCGAACCCGACCGCGGTGGCCCTGAGCGGGTTGATCGCGGCCGGTCCGGCCGCCTTCACCGTCTACCTCGCCTTCCGCTCCGGCGGCTACTTCGCGGGCGCGCCGGCGATCGCGGCGATCGTCCTCGCCGTCGCCCTGGTGCTGCGGTTGATGCTCGCCGATGAGCCCTTCGAGGGCTTCGGGCCCGCGCTGGCATGGGCGGCGGGCGGGCTCGGCGCTTTCACGCTCTGGACCCTGCTCTCGGCCTTCTGGTCGCACGCCCCGGCCCAGGCACTGATCGCGTTCGACCGCTCGCTGATGCTGTGGCTGGCGCTCGTCTTCTTCGGCTCCTTCCGCTGGAGTCGCGAGCGATTGCTCTGGGCCGTGCGGCTGCTCGCCGCGGCGATGGTCGTCGTCGCGATCCTGGCGCTCATCACCCGCCTCCTGCCGAATGTCCACGAACTTCCGGAAACGTTCGAACGGGATCGCCTCAGCTACCCGATCAGCTACTGGAACGCTCTCGGGGCCTTCGTCGTCGTCGCGATCCTCCTGTGCTGCGGCCTGACGACGCGACGAGAGGAGCCGCCGCTCAGCAGGGCGCTCGCGGCCGGCGCGATCCCGATCCTCGCGGTGACCCTCTATTTCACCTTCTCGCGCGGTGCGATCGGGGTGCTGCTGATCGGCGTTGTCGTCTTTGTCGCGCTTGCGGCGCGGCGTGAGATCATCCCCGCCTTCCTCGCGATCGTGCCGCCAACCGCAGTGGCCGTCCTGCTCGCCCTCGGGACGCACACCCTGTCGACCGAACACTACGCGTCCTCCGTCGGCATGACGGAAGGTCACAGGCTTGCCTGGGAGCTGCTCGGTCTTGCCGCCGCGGCGGGGATCCTGCGCGTGCTGCTTTTGCCGGTCGATCGGCGCCTGGCCCGGATCGAGCTTTCGCCGACCTTCGTCCGACGAGGCTGGATAGTCGTCGGCGCGATCGTCGTCGCGGTGATCGTGACCGGCGGCATCGCCGGCCACGGCGAGATCAGCGAAAACCTTCACAAATTCACCCAGACGCAGGGGATCGAGGACCGAGGCGAACTCCAGCACCGCCTGACGGACGTCAACAACAACGGGCGGATCGCCCAGTGGAAGCTGGCGCTCCACCGCTTCGCGGCCGAGCCGTTACATGGCGACGGCGCCGGCACCTTCGCCCGCTCCTGGGCTGCGGAAGCGGAAGACGAATCACGGGTGATCGACTCCCACTCGCTCTACCTCGGCGTGCTCGCCGAACTTGGCCTGCCCGGGCTGATCTTCCTGGTCATCTGCCTAATCGCGATCATCGCGGCGACCGCACGCCGGATCTTCGGACCGGAGCGTGCCCTTTTCGCCGCCGTCTTCGTCGCGATGCTCACCTGGGTGCTGCACGCCGCCGTCGATTGGGACTGGCAGCTCCCCGCCATCGGGTTCTTCGTCTTTTCCGTGGGCGGCATGATGGTCGCGGTCGACCCGACCGAAAAAGAGCGGGAAGGGACCGGCCTTACGGCGCGGCTCTCCGGCCGCACCGCGCGGATCGCGCTCAGCCTTTGCGCGCTGGTTCTGGTCGTGTCACCAGCGTTGGTCGCGATCTCACAGGGGTATCTGAACGCGGCGGTGAAGGACTTCGATGAAGGAAACTGCGGCGGGGCTTCCCGGAAGGCCCTTGACGCCATCCACACCCTCTCGGTTCGCCCGGAGCCTTACCAACTCATCGGGTTCTGTGACTCGCTGGAAGGCCGACACGCGCTGGCCATCTCGATGCTCGAAACCGCCATCTCACGCGACCGCGGCGAATGGGAAAGCTGGTACGGCCTCGCCTGGGTCCTCGCGGCGGCAGGAAAGAACCCGCGAGCGGCGGCGCTCAAGGCCTACGAAATGGCACCGCATGAAACGCTGACCGAAGATGGCATCGACCTCTTCGGCAGCGGTAACCCCAAGTTATGGAAAAGGCGAGCGCAGAGCGCCCGCCTTCCGGTCTCGTGAGGATGTCCGCTCGGATTAGAGCCGGGCGGAAGGCACCTTGCGATTCTTGAGTCCGATCACCGCGCCGACGACGATCAGGCCGAGGCCGATGATCAGCAACGGGATCGCGACGAAGCCGGTGAAGGGCAAGCTGCTGCCGCTGCTGACGACGGCCGTCTGTTCGGCCGCCACCGGCGCGGTTTCGACTTCCGGAGTCGGTTCGCCACCGGTGGTTTCGACACCCTCGACGCAGTTTTCCCCGGAGTTGTTGCTGCCTCCGTTACCGCCGTTGGCACCGCTGTTGCCGCCGTTTCCGGAGCCGCTTTCGCACTCGTGGTTGCCGCCGCTTTTTTCGACGCCTTTGGATTCGTGTTCGGGATGATGGCCACCGGTCCCCGACGGGACGTACTGGCTGGAAGCGGCGCTGCCGGTCCCGGAGCTGCCGGAGATGGCGAGGCCGGCACCGGTCGTGCTCAGCATGAATCCGGCCACCAGCATCAACGTGAGAGCGAGTCTCGACTTCATGAAAGTTCCCTTCTTCGCATTGAGGCTCGTTCGCGAACGCTCTGCCTGGCGGATCGCCTGAAGCTTGATCCGGTCGAGCTCGAGGGGCGAGGGCTGGGGCCGTTCGGCGCCCAGGGCGTCCTCGATCGCTTTGAGCTCGGCAGGGGTGCGATTGCGGTTCGAGTGATCCATTTGTTGCCTTATACGAAGACCAACGTCGTTTCCCGACTGGAATTTTCAAAAGGATGAAAAACGACCAGTTCGAGCGGCTCTACGCCGACCATGCCGAGGGCCTCTTCGGGTTCCTCGTCTACCGCACCGGCGACCGCGCCCTGGCCGAGGAAATCCTCGCCGACACGTTCGAGCGGGTGCTGCGCTCGCGCTCGCGCTTCGATCCGCGGCGGGCGAGCGCCAAGACCTGGATCTACTCGATCGCGCTGAACCGGCTGCGCGACCTGGCACGCCGGCGGGAGGCCGAGCGGCGGGCGCTCGACCGCAGCGCGGCGGGGACGCCGGCGGCCGCGGGCGACGAGACCGACCGGATCGAGGTGCGCGGCACGGTCGCCGCGGCGCTCGCCCAGCTGGACGAGATGGAGCGCGAGGCGGTGGCCCTCCGTTATGGCGCCGACCTCTCGGTCGCCGAGGTGGCGCGGACGCTCGGGATCAAGGCCACGACCGCCGAAGGGCGGATCTACCGCGGCCTGCGCAACCTACGCGACCTGCTCGAGCCGGTCCGCGATCAGCCTTGAGATGGCCAGCGAGGACGTCGCCGCGGGCGAGGGCGCGTTGCGGACGTGGACGGCGTGCTCGGTGCGGTGGACCACGAAGTCGTCGACCAGCTTGCCGTCGCGGCCGAGGGCCTGGGCGCGGATGCCGGCGGGCCCGGGGGTGACCTTGGCGCCCGCGAGCGCCGGGACCATGCGGGCCGCCTCGGCGAGGAAGGAGGAAGGGGCGGCGGCGTTGCGCAGCTCGATCAGCCCGGCGCGCCAGTGGTGGGCCATCATCCTCCAGGTGCCGGGCCAGCGGAGGGTCTCGCCGAGGTCGCGACGGCGCACCCGGCGCAGGTCGTAGGCGTCGCGGGCGGGCGCCATGAGGGCGCTCGGGCCGATCAGCACGTCGCCCGCGAAGGTGCGGGTGAGGTGGGCGCCGAGGAAGGGGAGCTCGGGGTCGGGGACGGGGTAGACGTTGGCGCGGACGAGCTCCGCCGCGGCGGGGTCGAGCTTCAGGTAGCCGCCGCGGAAGGGGACGATGCGCGGGTCGGCCGGGGCGCCGCAGGCGACCGCGAGGCGATCCGACCACAGGCCCGCGCAGAAGACCGCCTCGGCGGCCACGGTGGTGCCCCGCGAGTGCTCGATCGCCAGCCTGCCGGCCCGCGGGCGGGCGCCGCGGACGGCGGTGCCGAGGTGGATGGTGCCGCCCGCCGCTTCCACGTCGGCGGCGTAGGAGCCCGCCACGCGGGCGAAGTCGACGACCCCGGTGTGGGGCGAGTGGAGCGCCGCGACGCCGCGCGCGTGGGGCTCGATCGCGGCGATCTCGTCCGCGCCGACGCGCCGGAGGTCGCGCACCCCGTTCAGGGTCCCGCGGCGCTCCAGCTCCTCCAGCCGCGCGAGCTCCTCGCCCGCGACCGCGATCACCAGCTTGCCCGACCTGACGTAGGGGATCCCGTGCACGTCGCAGTAGTCGTAGAGCGCCCGCGCCCCTTCGACGCAGAGCCTCGCCTTCAGCGAGCCCGGCTCGTAGTAGATGCCGGCGTGGATCACGCCGCTGGAGCGGCCGGTCTGGTGGACGCCGATGCGCGGCTCGGCCTCGAGCACGCAGAGGCGGGCGCCGGGCCGGCGCTTGAGCAGCTCGCGGGCGACGGCCTGGCCGACGATGCCGCCGCCGACGACCACGAGGTCGCACTCGGCGGGTGGCTGCGAGGTCCGGTCGGGCGTCGCCAAGCGGGGAAGGCTAGTCGACGCTCAGTGCGCCTCGCCCGACGCGTGCGCCGGGGGGCGCGACTCCTCCGCCAGCGAGGTGATCTCGAGGACGCCCTCGGCGGCCTCTTCGAGGACCTCGGTCGCCTCCTGGGCGGAGCGGGCGTACAGCTCGATCAGGAGGTGGACGACGATCTGGTCCTCGTCGTGCTTGTGGAAGCGGACGTGGGTGAAGAACTCGCGCACGCCGGCGTCGCCGAAGGCGCCGTAGGTGAGGAACTCGGCGGCTTCGGGGCCGGAGCAGCTCTCGACCCGCTCGGCGTCGATCGTCACCGTGCAGGAGGCGACCCAAGGGGTGCCGGCGACCATCCGCGGCCAGCGCTCGGCGATCGGCACGACGCGGTCGTCCTCGAAGGTGAGGTGGGGCTGGTCGTGCATGCAGTCGAGGCACTGGACGACCGATTCCTGCACCTCGTCGACGCCTTCGGCGAGGGTGCCGGTCTCCGGGTCGACGCGGCGGATCGCGTCGTAGTGGATCTGGATCTCGAGGTTCTGCGACCAGCAGCGATAGCACCGCAGCCAGGCCGAGCGGTCGTCTTGGAAGTCGCTCATCCGGGTATTGTCGCGCGCCGCGTCCCTCGGCGTGCGGAGGGCGCGCTACGCCGTCGCGCCCGCCCCCGCCCGCCGGCCCACGAGCTCGACGATCTCGCCCATGATCTGGTTGATGTCGAAGTCCTTCGGCGTGTAGACGCCGGCGACGCCCGCGGCGCGGAGGCGCTCGGCGTCGGCGGTGGGGATGATGCCGCCGACGACGACGGGGACCTCGACGCCCTCCTCGGCGAGGAGGCGGACGACCTCGGGGATGAGCTCGAGGTGGGAGCCGGAGAGGATCGAGAGGCCGACGACGTCGACGTCCTCCTGGAGGGCGGAGGTGGCGATCTCGGCCGGGGTGAGGCGGATGCCCTGGTAGATGACCTCCATGCCGACGTCGCGGGCGCGCAGGGCGATCTGCTCGGCGCCGTTGGAGTGGCCGTCGAGGCCCGGCTTGCCGACGAGGATCTTGATCCGGTGGCCGATCTCCTCGCTGGTCTCCTCGACGCGGCGGCGGATCTCCTCGAGCTGGGAGCGGTCGGCGGGCGGGGCGGCCCCGTCGACCCCGGTCGGCGCGCGGTAGGCGCCGAAGACGTCGCGCATCGTCTGCGCCCACTCGCCGGTGGTGGCACCCGCCTTGGCGGCGGCGATGGTGGCGGGCATGATGTTCTGCGAGTCGTCGGCGGCGACCTTGGCGAGCTCCGCCAGCGCCGCGTCGACGGCGGCCTGGTCGCGGCTCGCGCGCCACTGCTCGAGCGCCTCGATCCGCTCGCGTTCGACCTCCGGGTCGGGCGTCATGATGCCGCCGTCGGCGCCCGCGGTGAGCGGCGATTCCTCGGTCTCGGTGAAGGAGTTCTGGCCGACCACCTTCTGCTCGCCGCGCTCGATCCGGGCGACGCGCTCGCGGTGGGACTCGACCAGGCGGGATTTCATGTAGGGGACCGCCTTGATCGCGCCGCCGTGTTCCTCGACCACCTTCATCTCGGCGCGGGCGCCCGCGGAGAGCTCGGCGACGAGGCCGTCCATGACCACCGAGCCCTCGAAGACGTCGGGGTACTCGAGCAGGTCGGTCTCCTCGGCCAGCACCTGCTGGATGCGCAGGCTCCACTGCTGGTCCCAGGGGCGGGGGAGGCCCATCGCCTCGGTCCAGGCGGGGAGCTGGAGGGCGCGGGCGCGGGCGTCGCGGCTCATCGTCACCGCCAGCGCCTCGAGCACGATGCGCTGGATGTTGTTCTCCGGCTGGGCCTCGGTCAGCCCCAGGCTGTTGACCTGGACGCCGTAGCGGAAGCGCAGCATCTTCTCGTCGGTGACGCCATAGCGCTCGCGGCCGATCTCGCGCCAGAGCGCCGCCATCGTGCGCAGCTTCGCGATCTCTTCGATCACCCGGATGCCGGCGTTGACGAAGAAGGAGATGCGGCCGAAGACCTTGGGGAAGTCCGCGTCGGCGACCTGGCCGCGCGCTTTCACCTCGTCGAGCACCGCGATCCCGGTGGAGAGCGCGTAGGCGATCTCCTGGACCGGCGTCGCGCCCGCCTCCTGCAGGTGATAGCTGCAGAGGTTGGTCGGGTTCCAGCGGGGGACCTCGTTGACGCTGAAGGCGACCATGTCGGCGATCAGGCGCAGGCTCGGCTCGGGCGGGAAGGCGTAGGTGCCGCGCGAGAGGTACTCCTTGATGATGTCGTTCTGGGTCGTGCCGGAGAGGGCGGCGCGCGCGATGCCGTTCTCCTCGGCGACCGTGACGTAGAGGCCGAGCAGCCAGGCCGCGGTGGCGTTGATCGTCATCGAGGTGTTCATCTCGTCCAGCGGGATGCCCTCGAGCAGCTGGTGCATGTCGCCCTTGTTGGCGACGGAGACGCCGACCTTCCCGACCTCGCCGCGGGCGAGCACGTGATCGGGGTCGTAACCGGTCTGGGTGGGCAGGTCGAAGGCGATCGAGAGCCCGGTCTGGCCCTTCGCCAGGTTGCGGCGGTAGAGCTCGTTCGAGCGCTTGGCGTCGGAGTGGCCTGCGTAGGTGCGCATCACCCAGGGGCGGTCGCGCTCGGGAAGTCGGTGTCGGGTCATGAGGCAGATGATATTTGGATAGGAGGAAGGCCGCGCATTTCCGAAATCCAGCGCCCAGCGCGGCGGCGGGCGCAACACTCGACCCTGCCTGTGTTTAGGTTGGCGACCTCGCATGAAGACCAAGCTCCTCCTCGCCGCCGTCCTCGCCACCGCGCTCGGCCTCCTCGCCGCCGCCTCCGCTTCGGGCGCCTTCGTCGCGATCTACCGCAACGCGCTCGAAACGACCGCCCAGCGCGCCGAAATCCTGAAACTGAACGGCAAGGGCTGCACGCGGGGCGGGGCACAGACGACCCTGAAGATCACCGTCGGCAAGCTCACCGAAGAGTGCGCCTACCGCACGCCGGTGATCGGCAGCGACCTCGAAATCGCCGCCACGGGCCGGATCATCAGCGGCACGCCCCCGGCGGTGGCCAAGAAAGCCTTCCTCGGCCTGCAGCTGCGGGTCGGCGGCGGCGGCAAGCTCGAGCTGCGCGTCTTCCCGGCCCAGAAAAAGGTCCAGCTCGTCAAGGTCACCGACGAAGGCATCCACTATCTGGCGATCGAAAAGAACGTCAAAGCCGTCCAACCGCCGGAAAAAGCGAACGTCCTGCGCCTGCGCGTCGTCAGCGGCGCCAAAGCCGAAGCCGGCACCTGCAAGGTCGGCGGCTTCCTCGGCGGCGAAGCGGTCATCGAAGCGACCGACGAAGCCTGCACCGACGTCGGCGGCGAAATGACCGCCGTCTCCGCCGGCGCGCCGAACAACGGCAGCGG
>DASZUW010000247.1:0-3017 GCA_035547475.1 Solirubrobacterales bacterium | reverse complement strand
GTCCACGGCGCCGACTCGGCCGACTCGCTGCGGGCCCGCGCCGCCGCGCTCGGCATCGACCTCCGCCACGGCGCGGCGATCTGCCTGGTCGCCGACCGCACCGCGCCGCCCGCGGTCGAGGACGTCCGCGCCGCCGCGAGCCGGGTGGCCCCCGGGCTCGCCCACCATCTGGCCTCGGACGCCGCCGGCGTTCTCCTCCTGACTCCCCTCGCCGGCGGCGTCGAGCGCCAGGCCCGCGTCGAGTCCGTCTCGGCCGAGCTGGGCGCGCTGGTCAGGGAGCTGCGCGCCGCCGGGCACCCCGGGCTCACCGGCGCGAGCGCCGACAGTCCCGACGTCGAGGGGCTGCCGCGGGCGCGGGAGGAATGCCTCGCGCTCTTGCCCGGCCGCGAGCCGGAGGTCGTCGGCGTCGCGGTGCGCGGAGCCGAGGAGCTCGGCGTCGTCCGCCTCCTGCTCGGGCGCGTGCCCGCCGCCGCCACCGACCGCTTCGTCGCCGCGACGCTCGGGGCGATCGCCGACGAGGAGGAGAGCGCGAAGCTCCTCGACACGCTCGACGCGTTCTTCGCCGCCAACGGGTCGGTGCGGGCCACCGCCGCCGCGCTCGCGATCCACGAGAACACCGTCCGCCACCGGTTCCGCCGGCTGGCGGCCGCCACCGGCCTCGACGTGCTCGGGTCGACCGACGACCGCCTCACCGCCCGCATGGCCCTGACCTTGCACCGGCTTAGCAGCAACGCACCAGCCAGAAAGGAACCGAAATGAAGATCAATCGGGGACGAGAGCCCGACTCCTTCTCGGAACGTCGCACCAAGACGTTCAGCGGCGAGGTCTGGAGCGACCCGGTTCTTTCCGGTGTCGAAGACGTGGCGATCAACAACGTCTTCTTCGCCCCCGGCAGCCGCACGCACTGGCACCGCCACAACGGCGCGCAGATCCTCTGCGTCGTCAGCGGCCGCGGCCACGCCTACACGCGCGAGGGGGAGGGCGGCGAAATCCGCGCCGGCGACGTCGTCTACATTCCGGCGGGCGAGGAACATTGGCACGGTGCCGACCCCGACTCCTACCTGCTGCACGCCGCGATCACCTTCGGCGGTCACGACTGGCTGGTCCCGGTGACCGACGAGGAGTACGACTCGGCGCTGGGGACGACGAAGGCGACCTGAGCGCGATGGCCGACCGTTACGAGGAGGGGATGGCGATGCGCCGGCGGGTGCTCGGCGACGCCTACGTGCGGCGCTCGCTGGACGCCGCGACCGAGTTCACGCAGCCGATGCAGGAGCTGGTCACCGAATACTGCTGGGGCTCGGTGTGGTCCCGCCCGGGCCTGGCGCCGCGCGACCGCAGCCTGGTCAACCTGGGGATGCTGGTCGCGCTGAACCGGCCCGACGAGCTGAGGGTGCACCTGCGCGGGGCGCTGAACAACGGCGTCACCGTGGAGGAGATCCAGGAGGCGCTGCTGCAGGCGGGCGTCTACTGCGGGATGCCGGCGGCGCTCGACGCCTTCCGCATCGCCGGGGCGGTGATCGAGGAGCACGAGGCCGGCGGCGGCGAGTGAGCGCCGCCGAGCTGATCGCCGTCCGCTACGGCGCGATGGAGGCGAGCAGGTCGCGCCTCTTCCACAACTTCCACACCTACGGGGAGCCGGACGCGCCCGCGTCGCTGGCCTATTACCTCTGGGTGCTGCGGGAAGGCGAGCGGGTGGTCCTGGTCGACACCGGCTGGGACCCGGCGGTGGCGCGGCGGCGCGGGCGCGAGAGCCTGGTCGAGCCGCTGGGCGCGCTTGCCGGGCTGGGGATCGAGCCGCGCCACGTCGCGACGATCCTGGTCAGCCACTTCCACTACGACCACATCGGCAACCTGCGCTCCTTTCCGGACGCCGAGCTGGTGGTGCCGGCGACGGAGGTCGAGTTCTGGGCGACGCCGATGGCGAGGAGCGGCCAGTTCGCGGCCCACGTCGAGGACGCCGAGCTCGCGGTCGTCGAGGCGGCGCGCGCGGAGGGCCGCGTGCGGGAGGTGGGCGGCGAGACCGAGGTCCTCCCCGGCGTCCGCGCGATCGAGGTCGGCGGTCACTCGCCCGGCCAGCTCATGTTCCTCCTCGGCCCGCGGGCGGAGGGCGACGTCCTCCTCACCTCCGACGCCGTCCACCTCTACGAGGACTTCGAGGCCGACCGCCCGTCCTCGGTCGTCGCCGACCTGGCCGCGATGTACCGGGCGCACGCCCGCGTCCGCGGTCTCGGTGCCGCCGGCACCACGATCGTCCCCGGCCACGACCCCCTGGTGATGGAGCGCTTCGCGCCGGTCGACGGCGTCGACTTCGCGGTGCGGATCTTCTGATGGAGAGCGCGGGACTTGCCGGTGGTCAGCCGGTCGCGTCAGATTTTCACCGCGTCAGCTCGTCTTTGCCGGTCGGCACGGAGGAGGTCGCCCAATTCGCGGGCGACGGGGACGCCGGCTTCGCGGAGGCGGGTGGCGTAGGCCTCGAGCTCGTCGCGCAGGGGGTCGAGCTCGCCGCTGACGATGAGGGCCGGTGGCATGCCGGTGAGGTCGGCCGCGGCGAGGGGGCTCACGCCTTCGTCGCCCCAATGTGACTCGTCGGGGACCCACTGGGAGTTGAACCAGCGGATCGCGGCGGGGTCGAGGCCGCCGCCCTCGGCGTTCTCGCGCATCGAGGGGTGGCTGCCGGTGAGGTCGGTGTTGGCGTAGATCAGGGCCTCGACGGCCGGCAGCGCCGCCGGGTCCTCGGTGCGCAGGCGCTGACAGGCGAGGGTGACGAGCGTGCCGCCGGCGCTGTCGCCGAGCGCGCCCCAGGGGCCGAGAGCGTCGAGCTCCCGTGGCCCGCGGGCGATCCAGCGCATCGTCGCGACCGCGTCGTCGACCGAGGCCGGCCAGGGATGCTCCGGTGCGAGCCGGTATTCGAGCGAGAGGACCGCGGCGTCGGCCCCGACCGCGAGGCGGCGGCAGAGGCGGTCCGCGGAGGCGATGTCGCCGACGGTCCAGCCGCCCGCGTGGAGGTAGAGGAC
>DASZUW010000246.1:0-2717 GCA_035547475.1 Solirubrobacterales bacterium | reverse complement strand
CGCCGATCAGCCGCCCGGGGCGCCAGCTTCCCGGCGTCCCGGACCCCCGCCGCGGGCGTCAGCTTCCCCGCGCCCCGGACCCCCGCCCCGGGCGCCAGCTTCCCGGCGTCCCGAACCCCCGCCGCCCGCGCGCCAGCATCCCGCGCCCCGCCCCGAACCCCGAGGCGCCCCCCGCCTCAGACCCCGCCCCTCAGGCCTCCCCCGGCTCCAGTGGCCGGAAATCGCTCGTCCTTGCGCCGCAGACCGGGCAGAACCAGGTGTCGGGGATGTCCTCGAAGGCGGTTCCGGGTGGGATGCCGCCGTCGGGGTCGCCGATCGCCGGGTCGTAGATGAACCCGCAGCTTTCGCAGATCCACATCGTCGCTTCTTTGGTCTCGGTCGTCATCCGGGGTGCCGCTCCTATTTGTCGAAGCTGACCGCGACCGGCTCGCGGTCCGATTTGTCCTCGATTTCGAAGTACTGCCGTGCGGTGAAGCCGCCCTGGTTGGCGATGATCGAGCCCGGGAACTGCTGGATGTCGGTGTTGTAGGCCTGCACGTTGGAGTTGTAGATCCGGCGGGCGGCCTGGATTTCGTCCTCGAGCTCGGAGAGCTGCCGGCTCAGCTGCTGGAAGTTTTCGGTCGCTTTCAGGTTCGGGTACTGCTCGGCGACGGCGCGCAGGTCGGTCAGCGCCCCGGTCAGTTTGGTCTCGGCGGTGGCGGTGTCCTGCACGCTCTGCGCCGACATCGACTCGGCACGCGCCTGGGTCACTTTCTCGAACACCTGCTGCTCGTGCGTGGCGTAGCCCTTGACGGTCTCGACCAGGTTCGGCACGAGGTCGTGGCGCCGTTTGAGCTGGACGTCGATGCCGCTCCAGGACTCGTCGACGCGGTTGCGGGCAGCGATGATGCCGTTGCGCTTGGCGACGTAATAGAAGGCCGCGAGCAGGATCAGGACTACGACGACGATGATGACGATGACCATTGAGTCTCCCTCGAGGGTTCGACTGAGTTGAGGGGAACCTTAGCGCCGATGGTGGCCGCGACGGGGCCTCTCGCCACCTAGGATCAGCGGATGGGCGCGAAGCAGGAAGCACAGGATTGGGCCGATCTGGTGCGCCGCTACGGCGAGCGGCACGAGCTCACCTACGAGCCGGTCGGCGGGATCAACCCCAAAGACGGGCCGGTCGCGCTCTGCGTCGGCGGCGTGAACCGGCTCACCGGGCAGCTGGTCGAGGGCTTCTGGGGTGCCTCCTGCGACGCCGACGAACGCGAGATGGGCGGCTTCTTCGACAAGGCGGTGCTGCCCACGGCGATCCTCGCCAAGGCCCACATGCCCGACCTCGCGCGGGTCGTCCCCGCCTTCAACGTCGAGTCGATCGAGGGCGCCGAGCACGTCCAGCAGCGCTTCTCGCGCAAGGTCGAGTTCGAGTCGCTCGACTTCAACAGGCGCTTCTGGACGACGGTGCCGAAGGACTACGACCCGATCAACCTGCGGGAGCTGTTCGGCCCCGGGTTCCTCGCCTGGGTGACGACGATGACCGGCGAGATCGACTTCGGCGTCAACGATCGCCAGCTCTGGTTCCTGTGGCGGCTGCGCGAGCGCTCCGAGGAAGAGCTGAAACTGGCGCTGAAAAACGCCGGCCAGCTGTTCCGCCGGATCCAGGCGGAGATGGAGGAGAGCGGCATCCACACCTACCCGCCCGGCCCGTGGCACGCGGGACTGGCGCCGTTCCCCGACGCGGTCAGCCCCGGCGAAACTCCGCGACCAGGTTCTTGAGGTTGCGCGAGTCGGCGATCCCGGGCAGGATGATGCGGGTGTCCTCGCCCTCGCCGATCACTTCCGGGATCAGCGGCTCGACCGAGCGGCCGCGGTAGGCGGTCATGGCGTCGGCCGAGGTCGCGTGTTCGGCGAGCCAGCCGAGCTGGATGCGGGTGGGGAAGGCAAGGCCGAGCGCGCCGTCTTCGGCGTCCGCGAGCGCCGCGGCGGGGCGGAACCAGCGCGCGTCGACGATCTCGCCACCGTCGATCTTCGGCGGCGTGTGGGCGGGGGCGAGCGCCATGAAGAACCAGGCGTCGAAGCGGCGCGGGATCGCCTCGGGGGTGACGAAGCGGCAGAACGGGATCAGCTCCTCCTCGGCGGGCAGCTCGATGCCGGCCTCCTCGCGGAGCTCGCGGAGCGCGCAGGCGCGGTAGCCGTCGGGCCCCTCGCCGTCCTCCGGCTCGCAGGCGCCGCCCGGGAAGACCCAGGCGCCGGGGAAGAACGCCGCCTCGGGGCTGCGCTGCAACATCAGCACCTCGAGCGCCCGCTGCCCGTGCTTGCCACCGCGCCGCATCAGGACGACCGAAGCGGCCGGCCGCGGCGTCACCGGTTTCCGCTCCTCCGTGGTCATCGCACCACCTTAGTGGTGTCCGGGCGTCTCGGCCGAGCGCGCGCTCGAGTGGGCGGCGGACATGCCGGTTGCGCAGCAGGCTCGCCGGGTAGGCGTCGACGCGGCTCGGGCCGTCCACACCACTTCGGGACGCGGGGGGTGCGGTGGTGCGGGCGGTACAGGGACGGGGGCGGGTCGGACTTACGTGGGGCGCCGTGAAACAGTGGTGCGGATCCCGTGCGGGAGACGCCACACCTCGGCCCGGGCCGGGCCGCCTCGTGACGAAGACGCCGGGATCTCCACGCCTCGGTCCGTGTCGCACGACACGCACGCAGGCGCGGGCGACCTGGGTTACGCATGGGTTAAC
>DASZUW010000245.1:0-11922 GCA_035547475.1 Solirubrobacterales bacterium | reverse complement strand
CTGCGGATGTTCATCGCGTAGGAGCGATCGAGGTGGTGCAGCTTCAGGTCGCGGATGTTCTTGAAGCTGGACGCGGCGGCGTTGTCGACGAAGTAGTCGAGCCTGCCGAACTCCTCGCGCGCCGCGTCGAAGAGGCGGTCGATGTCCTCCGGCGACTCCATGTCGGCCCGCACGGCGATCGCGCGCCCGCCGCGCTCGCGCACCCCGGCGACGACCTCCTCCGCCAGGTCCTCGTTCACCTTGTAGTTGACGACCACCGAGCCGCCCTGATCGGCCAGGGAGAGGGCCAGCGTCCGCCCGATACCGCGCGAGCTGCCGGTGATCAGCGCGACCTTGCCGGCCGCGAAGCGCTCTCCGGCCGCCATCAGCCGACCTGCCGCTCGGCGATCGACGCGTGGACCGGGGCGAAGACCTCGCGGGCGATGATCGTCTTCTGGATCTCGTTCGTCCCCTCCTCGAAGCGCTGGGCGCGCGCGTCGCGGTAGACGCGCTCGATCGGCTCCGACGCCCAGAAGCCGATCCCGCCGTGCGCCTGCAGCGCCTTGTCGGTGACCCGGCCGAGCATGTCGACGGCGACCAGCTTCGACATCGAGGAGAGCACCGCCGCGTCCGGCTGGCCCGCCTCCCAGCGCCGCGCCGCGTGCAGGACGAGCTGGCGCGAGGCTTCGATGTCGGCGGCGTTCTCGGCCAGGGGGAAGGAGATCGCCTGGCGCTGGGAGAGCGGTTTGCCGAAGGTGACGCGCTTGGCGGCGTGCTCCGCGGCCAGGTCCTGCGCCCGCTGCGCGAGCCCGACGCAGGTCATCGCCACCGCGATCCGGCTCGGCGTGAGGAAGCCGCCGAAGGCGACCTGCAGGCCCTTGCCCTCCTCGCCGAGCGTGTCGGACACCGGCACCGGCGCGCGGTCGAAGACGAGGTGCGCGTGGTCGGTTCCGCGCACGCCCATCGACTCGCCCATGTCCTCGACCCGCACGTTCGGCGTGTTGCGGTCGACCAGCAGCGCGACCGTCCCGTCGGCGCCGGTCGTCCCCGCCAGCCGCGCGAAGAGCAGCCAGCGGTCGCAGCTCACGCCGAAGGTGATCAGGTGCTTCTCGCCGGAGAGGTAGTAGGTGTCGCCCTCGCGCTCCACCTCGCAGCGGAGGTCGGCGCCGGTCCCGGCGGTCGGCTCGGTCAGCGTGAAGGCGACGGTGAGGTCGCCGGTCACCGCCGGCATCACGTAGTTGCGCCGCTGCTCCTCGGTCGCGAACTGGTCGACCGACCGCCACACCCCGTTGGCGACGTGGACGATCATCCGCAGCGACGCGTGCGACATCGCGAAGAGCTCCAGCAGCTCCAGGTAGCGCGAGAAGGGGATGCCGGCGCCGCCGTACTCCTTCGGCCCGGCGAGCGAGAGGTAGCCGCGCTCCTTCAGTTCGGCCCGCAGCTCCGGCGGCACGACGCGCTCGGCCTCGATCCGGGCCGACCACTCCTCGCCCTTGCCCGCGACGTAGGCGGCGATCTCCGCCTTCAGGTCCGCGAAGCCCGAATCGTCGAAGGTCTCGGGCAGGGGGATCGCGGCTTGCGGGGTCATCGGACGGGCTCCTTCTTCTCGGTCGGGGTCGGTTGCGGCTCCGGCCGGAGCCCTTTGGCAAGGTCGCGCAGGACGAACTTCTGGATCTTCCCACTCGGCGTGCGCGGCATCTCGTCGACGACCTCGACCCGCTCCGGCCAGTAGTGCTTGGAGACCTCGTGCCCGTCGAGGTGCTCGCGGACCTCGGCGAGGCCGAAGCCGCCGACGAAGTCCGGCGCGCGGACGACGAAGGCGCAGGCGCGCTCGCCCAGCCGCTCGTCGGGCATCGCCACGATCGCCACCTCCGCCACCGCCGGGTGCTCGTGCAGCAGCTGCTCGATCTCGGCGACCGGCACCTTCTCGCCGCCGCGGTTGATGATGTCCTTGACGCGGCCGGTGATCCGCAGGTAGCCGTCGGCGTCGATCGTCGCCAGGTCGCCGGTCCGGTACCAGCCGTCCTCGGTCATCGCCGCCGCGGTCAGGTCGGGGCGGTCGAGGTACTCCTCGAAGAGGCAGCGACTGGTGACCTGGAAGTTGCCCTCCTCGCCGGGGCCGAGGACGTTGCCCGCGTCGTCGACGACGCGGATCCGCGTGCCCGCCAGCGCGCGGCCGTCCGTGCCCCAGACCTTCTCCGGGTCGTCGCCGGGGGCGGCGAGCGCGCCGAGGCCGGACTCGGTCGAGCCCCAGGCCCCGCAGACCGCGGCGGAGAGGACCGAGGTGGCGCGCTCGGCCAGCGTCCGCGGCACGGCGGCGCCGGTGACGACGAAGATCCGCAGCGCGGGCGGCGCCTCCTCCTCGCCGGACTCGACGACGCGGACGAGGTCGGCGAGGAACGGCGTCGCCGCCTGCACGAAGGTCCCGTCCCACTCGCGCAGCGCCCGCGCGCTGACGCGCGGGTCCCAGACGTCCTGGACGACCTGGGTCGCGCCGAGCGCGAAGGCCAGCCACATCCCGTACAGCAGGCCGGTCTGGTGGGCGAGCGGGGTGGGGACGAAGATCGTGTCGTCGCGGCCGAGGCCGAGGTGCTCGACCTCCATCATCGCCGCCCGGGTCAGCGCGTCGTAGCGGTGCAGGACGCCTTTCGGCTCCCCGGTCGAGCCGGAGGTGAAAAAGAGCTGCGCGAGCGCCGTCGGGGCCGGTTTGCGCGCGGCGATCGCCTCCCGGTCGGGCTCCTGCCGCGCGAGCGCCGCGCCAAAGTCGTGCCAGCGCACCCCGGCGCCCCCCGGCAGCAAAGGCGCCCCATCGCCGCCGACCACCACCACGTGCTCCACCCCATGTTGATGGGCCGAAAAACCACCTATATCGTCGGTTTTCGGCCCATCAACATGTGCGGCGAGCATGGTGGCGGTCTCCGCGGCGTGGCGGCGGCCGCGGAACTCGTCGGCGACGACCAGGACGCGCGCCTTCGAGCGGCGCAGGGCGAAGGCGATCTCGCGCTCGCGGAAGATCGGCATCAGGGCGCAACAGATCGCGCCGACCTTCATGCAGGCGAGCGTCAGGATCACGAACTCGCCCCAGTTCGGCAGCTGGTAGGCGACGGTCTCGCCCGGCTCGACGCCGAGCTCAAGCAGGAGCGACGCGGCCTTGTCGGCCTCGCGGTCGAGCTCCTCCCAGGTCCAGACGCGCGTGCCGCCCGCGCGCACGTCGACCAGCGCGTCCTCGCCCGGCCGCTCGCGCGCCCAGCGCCCGACCCAGTCGACGATCGGCACCTCCGCCGCCTGGTCGATCGCGATCGACTCGACCGCGCGCCGGCCCTCGGCGTCGCCGCCCGCCGCCACGCTCGCGGGGCGCTCGCGGTCGTCCTCGATCGAGAGGTCGAGCCCGATCGACCTCATGTCGTCGAGGAAGGTGGGGTAGGAGATCCGGTAGGCGTTCGGGTAGGTCAGCGAGCTCTCGCCGCGCGCCCGCGAGGCCGCCACGGTGAGCGACATGTGCACGCGGTGGTCGTTGAAGCTCGAGAGCGGCGAGCCGGTCAGGTCGCCCTCGATCCCGCGCACCACGAGCTCGTCGCCCCGCTCTTCGACGTCGCCGCCCATCCGGTTCAGCTGCAGCATCGAGACGACGCGGTCGGACTCCTTCAGCCGCACGTGGGCGACGTTGGAGAAGCGGGTCTCGCCCTCGGCGAACTGCCCCATGGTGGAGAGCACCGGCAGCATGTCGGGCATCGGCCGGCAGTCGATGTCGACGCCGCGCAGGCGCACCCCGTCGTGGCGGACGCGCACGCCGCCCGCGGCGCGATCGAGCTCCATCGGCAGGCCCATCTCTCTCACCACGTCGAGGAAGTGGGCCTCGGGGTGGTCGACCTTCGTCCCGTCGATCTCCGCGACGCCGCGGAAGAAGACGTCGGAGGGGTGGATGGAGGTGGCGGCGAGGCCGAAGGCGAGCGAGCCGATGTCGGGCGGCAGGATCACCTCGGCGGGCTTCGCGGTCTGGTTCGGCTCGATCTCGAAGCAGCGCCAGTCATCCGACACGCCGACCTCGAGGCCGAAGTCGCGCATCATGTTCACCGTGAGTTCGACGTAGGGCCGCTCGTTCAGCGTGCCCTCGACCTCGATCGTTGTCGGGCCGGTCGCGAACGGCGCGACGATGATCAGGCCGGAGATCCACTGGCTGAGCGTCCCGGCGATCGAGACGCGGCCGCCGCGCGGGCGCCGCGGCTGCACCGTGATCGGCGGCGTGGCGTTGGCGGATTCGAGCTCGACCCCGCAGTCGGCGAGCGCCTCCAGCAGCGGGCCGACCGGGCGGCGCTGGAAGTACTTCTGGCCGGTGATCGTCACCGGCGTGTCGGCCAGCGAGGCGAGGCCGATCATGAAGTAGAGCGTGGTGCCCGAGGAGCCGACCGAGACGGTGTCGCGGAGCGGTCGGTAGGGGAGTCCGCCGCGGACGAGGAAGCCGTCCTCGGTCTTCTCGATCGGCGTGCCGAGGCCGGTCAGGACCTCGATCGTCGACTGGACGTGTTTCGCCGCGACGCCGCCCTTGATCCGGCTCTCGCCCTCCGCCAGCGACGCAAGCATGAGCGCCCGGTGGGCGTGGTACTTGGACGCGGGGACCGAGATTTCGCCTTGCAGGCGTCCCGTCGTTTCCCGAACGTAGAGATGCACTGGCGAGAACGTATATGCAGAGCCAGTCGCGACGCGGCGCGCGTCCCCCGATCAGGCGGGTATCGGCGCGTCTCCTTCCGCGCGAACAGCGATAATCGATCCGCATGAACGCTCGGTGCCGTCCGCGGTGAACTCAGCAGGGGACCCAGTCGTCACCGGGTTAGGCGCGCTCACCCCGGTCGGCCTCGACGCGCCGTCCACCTGGGAGGCGCTCGTCGCCGGGCGCTCGGGGATCGGCCCGATCACCCAGTTCGACGCCTCCGGGCTGGCGACGCGGATCGCCGGCGAGGTCGACGGGTTCGACCCGGTGGAGCTGCTCGGGGTCAAGCGGGCGCACCGCACGGCGCGCTTCTCGCAGTTGGCGATCGCGGCGGCGCGCGAGGCGGTGGCCGACGCCGGGCTCGACGTCGCGGCGGTCGCGGACCGGGTCGGCGTGGCGATCGGCAGCGCCGTGGCGGGGACGCCGGAGACCGAGCGCAACGTGCGGGCGCTGGTGGGGGAGGGGCCGCGCGCCGTCAGCCCCTTCTACGTCGCCTCGACGATCCTGAACATGGCGAGCTGCGAGGTCGCGATCGACCTCGGCGCGCACGGGCCGGTGACGGCGAGCGCGCTCGCCTGCGCGACCGGCACCTATTCCCTGCTCGAGGCCCGCCGCCTGATCCTCGCCGGCGAGGCCGACGTCGTCATCGCCGGCGGCGCCGACGCGGGCATCAACGAGGCGGTCTTCGCCGGCCTCTCCAACATGGGCCCGCTCTCGGAGCGAAACGACGACCCGACCGGCGCCAGCCGCCCCTTCGACTCCGACCGCGACGGCTTCGTCTTCGGCGAGGGGGCGGTCGTGATGATCGTCGAGTCGGCCGCGCACGCCGCGGCGCGCGACGCGACCGCGTACGGCTCGATCGCCGGCGGCGCCCTCACCTCCGACGCCTTCCACATGAGCGCGCCGGAGCCGAGCGGCGACTACGCGGCGGGCGCCATCCGCCTCGCCCTGGAGCGCTCCGCCATCGCGCCGGGGGAGCTCGGCTACATCTGCGCCCACGGCACCGCGACCCGCGCCAACGACACCTCCGAGAGCCGCGCCATCCGCAAGGCCCTCGGCGACGCCACCGACGACATCCCGGTCTCCTCCCCGAAGTCCATGGTCGGCCACTTGATCGCCGCCGCCGGCGCCCTCGCCGGCCTGGTCTGCCTCCTCGGCATGCGCGACGGCGTCCTCCCCCCGACTATCAACCTCACCGACCCCGACCCCGACTGCGACCTCGACCACATCGCCCTCACCGCCCGCCAAGCCGCGACCTCGGCCTCGATTGCGAACGCGTTCGGGTTCGGGGGGCAGAACTGCGTGGTGGCCTTTCGGCGGTAGGGGCGTGGGACGAACTCCCCCGTCCCCGGCCTCACGTGGACCGGGGGGTCGATGGGCCGAGACCCCGGGTCAGCGGATGCCGTCGATGAGGGTCGCGGGGGCTATGCCGAGGCCGCGAGACAGCTTGAGGAAGGTTTCGAGGCGGGGCTCTCGCAGGCCTCGCTCGATCAGGCTGACCTCGGTTCGGTGGAGGTCGGCCCGGAAGGCCAATTCTTCCTGGCTGAGGCCGGCCTTTTTGCGCTCCGCCGCCAGGTTCAGGCCGAACCGCTCTCGCTGCGTGGTTTCCATGCGAACATATGTTCGTGTGAGTGTCGGCAAAGGTCTACAGACAGAAAGCAACAGCGCTCCTCCGACGAGCGCGGGATTCAGAGGGTGGGCTCGGAGACGTCGAACTGGCCGCTCTTGGTGATGGTGGGCTCCCAGGCGATGCCTTCGACGAGTCTCGGGATCTCGACTTCGAGGGCGCCGGCGAGCTTGACGAGGGTGTCGAGGCGGGGCAGGCGTTTGCCGCTCTCCATGAGGCTGATCTGCGTCCGGTGCACCGAGGCCCGCGCCGCGAGCTCCTCCTGGCTCATGCGGCGCGCCTGGCGGAGGCGAAAGAGGTTCTCACCGAAGCGTTCCGCCACGTCCACAGTCGGCTGCATGTTGATGGCTACGGACAAAACGTCTACAGCCGAGTGGCGGGTGTCGAGGAGCTGTCGCTGAAAGCGGGTAATTTGCAGCTAAAAGCAGACAAAACATGTAGGCTTCGAGGCGTGCTTGAACGCCTCCTTGCACTCCGCCTCGCCGAGGAAGCCTTGGAGATCCGGGAGCGACGACTGCTGGTCCGCGATCGGCGGCTCGCCCTGCGGGTCGAGATGGCGATGCGGACCGGGGTCACGCTCGCCT
This sequence comes from Solirubrobacterales bacterium, assembly GCA_035547475.1. Classification (GTDB taxonomy): domain Bacteria; phylum Actinomycetota; class Thermoleophilia; order Solirubrobacterales; family 70-9; genus VAYN01. Next base: position 5,024 of record DASZUW010000245.1, on the reverse strand, counting down.
GCCTTGCCTTGGCGGGCCAGGCGCTTCCTCATTAGTGGCCCGGGCGGCCCGGGCCTTGGCTCCCTACGCGGCTCGGTCGGACAGCTTCAGCCCCACCCGCTCGGCCACCAGGTCGATGTCGGTGCGGTGCTTGACGATGATCGACATCGAGTTCTGGAAGGTGTGGCGGTCGATGTCGTCGACCCCCATCAGGAGGAGGGTGCGGGCCCAGTCGATCGACTCGGCGATCGAGGGGGGCTTTTTGAGGTCGAGCTCGCGGACCATCTCGACGATCTCGACCATGCGCTTGGCGAGGGCGCGGGGCATGTCGGGGGCGTGGAGGAGGACGATGTCCATCTCCCGCTCGACGCCCGGGTAGTCGAGCCAGAGGTAGAGGCAACGGCGCTTCAGCGCCTCGGTGAGCTCGCGCGAGTCGTTGGAGGTGAGGACGACGATCGGCATCGTCGTCGCGCTGATCTGACCGAGCTCCGGGATCGTGATCTGGAAGTCGGAGAGGAGCTCCAGCAGCATCGCCTCGAACTCCTGGTCGGTCTTGTCGATCTCGTCGATCAGCAGGACGACCGGCTCGGGGCTCGAGATCGCCTGCATCAGCGGCCGCGTGAGCAGGAACTCGGCGCCGAAGATGTCTTCCTGCACGTCCTGCCAGCCCGCCTCGCCGCCGGCCTGGATCCGCAGCAGCTGCTTGCGGTAGTTCCACTCGTACATGGCCTTCGCCTCGTCGAGCCCCTCGTAGCACTGCAGGCGCACCAGCGGGCGCCCGGTCGCGCGCGAGAGCGCCTTCGCCAGCTCCGTCTTGCCGACCCCGGCGGGGCCCTCCACGAGGATCGGCTTGCCCAGGCGCTGGGCGAGGAAGGACACAAGCGCGGCCGGCTCGTCGGCCAGGTAGCCGACCTCGGCCAGCGACCGCTTCACCGCCTCCACGGACTCATCTGCCATCGGGCGATGATAATCAGGCGCCCGTGCCCGACCTCCTCCCGCCGCTTGCGGCGCTCCCGCACAGCATCGGCCCCTACCTCGCCCTGGTGCTGGTCGGCTTCGGCGTCGGCATCCTCGGGCACCTGACGAAGATCCGCTGGCTGGTCGGCGTCGGCATCGCCCTGATCGTCGTCGGCGCCCTGCTTCTGCCCTTCGCGGCCGGCATCCCGAGCGGCGAAAAGAGCCCGCCCGCGGATGAATCCTTCGGCACCGAAGTCGGCGAATAGGCGCTGCCGGGCACGCTCGGGGGCGCTTCGCGCCGCGCTCCTCCGGTCGAGCCCCTACAGTTGGTACCCGTCCGTTTCGACCGAAGGAGCAGTTCCCTTGAGCCGTAGACGAACTTTCGCCCTGCTCGCGGCCCTCGCCGCGCTGGCAGCCCTGCTGAGCGCCTGCGGCGGCGGCGACGGTGGCAGCGGTGAAGACCCCCAGAAGGTGATCGAAAACGCGACCTTCGAAGGCGTCGAAAGCGGCACCGTCGACATGACGATGGACGTCGACAGCGAAGGGCGGCACGGCGGCAACCTGAAGGTCGAGCTGAACGGGCCGTTCCAGTCGACCGGCAAGGAGAGCCTGCCCGAACTCGGGCTCGAGCTGACCGCCGCCGGCGAGGTGGACGGCGAAAAGGTCGACTTCGAAGGTGGCCTGACGGTCCTCTCCGACCGCGCCTACGTCGGCTTCGACGGCAAGAGCTACGAAGTCGACCCGACCACCTTCGGCTTCGTCAAGTCGGGCTTCGAAGAAGCCGCGCAGGAAGGCGAGAAGGAAAGCGCCGGGGGCGAAGCGAACGCCTGCCAGAAGGCGGCGACCTCGATGAACCTCGAAAGGTTCGTCAAGGACCTCGAAAACGAAGGCAGCGAAGAAGTCGACGGGGTGAAGACGACGAAACTGAGCGGCGACCTCGACCCGAAGAGCGCCGTCGACGCGATCATCGAGCTGCTCGAAACCCCGGCTTGCTCTGCCGAGGTCGAAGCGGCCGGCCCGCTGCCGCTCGACGAACTGAAGGCGCAGGAGAGCGAGATCACCGACGCGGTCAAGACCGCGCACGCCGACGTCTACGTCGGCGAAGACGACCACATCGTCCGCCAGGTCGCCGCCGAGCTGACCGTGGAACCGAAGGGCAGCGGCGAAAAGACGGAAGTCGAATTCGACTTCACGCTCGGCGACGTGAACGAACCGCAGACGATCAAGGCGCCGGCGCAGGCCGAGCCGCTGGAAAAGCTCTTCGGCAAGCTGGGGATCAACCCGCTCGAACTCCTGGGGATGATGGAAGGCGGCGGCAGCGAAGACCTCGGCGGCCTGATCGAAGGCATCACCGGCACGATCGGCGGCGAAGGATCGTCTGGCGGCGGCAAGGCGCCCGAACCGGAAATCGAACTGCCCTCGACCGGTCGGTCGAAGGAATTCACCGAATGCCTGTCGGAAGCCAAGAGCGCCTCGGACGTCCAAGAATGCGCGACGTTGATGGAATAGCGGCCTGACCGGCCAGCCCCGCTTCGACGCGTCGTTCCTGCGTAGCCCCCAGGGCTACCCGTACCTGCTGGTCCCGTTGATCCCGATCGCGGTCGCGCTCGACCTCGCGGGCGCCTCCGCGGTCGTCGTCTTCGCCGCCTCCGCGCTCGGCATCATCCCCACCGCGGCGCTGATGGGGCGGGCGACGGAGGAGCTCGCGGCCCGCTCCGGCCCCGGCATCGGCGGCCTGCTCAACGTCACCTTCGGCAACGCGCCGGAGCTGATCATCGCCCTGTTTGCCCTCGGCAAGGGCCTGCATGAGGTCGTGAAGGCCTCGATCGTCGGCTCGATCGTCGGCAACATCCTCCTCGTCCTCGGCGCGGCGATGCTGGCGGGCGGCCTCGGTCGCGACAAACAGCTCTTCAACCGCACCGGCGCCGCGATCCAGAGCTCGATGTTGATGCTCGCCGCGGCGGCGCTGATCATGCCCGCGATCTTCGAGCTGGTCGAGGGCCAGGGCCTGCCGCTCCCCGGCTCGGAGGCCACCCACTACGGCAGCACCGTCGAGCACCTCTCGCTCGCGGTCGCGATCGTCCTCATCGTCACCTACGTCCTCGGCCTCGTCTTCTCGCTGAAAACCCATCGCGACCTCTTCAACCCCGACTACGAGGAGGAGGAAGGGTGGGGGTGGTCGGTCCGCACCTCGGTGATCGCGCTGGCGGTCGCCGGCGTCCTCGTCGGCGTGATGTCGGAGGTGCTGGTCGGGTCGATCACCGAAGCCTCCGAATCGGTCGGCCTCTCCGAGTTCTTCATCGGCGTCGTCGTCGTCGCGATCGTCGGCAACGCCGCCGAGCACTGGGTCGCCGTGCTCGTCGCCCGCAAAGACAAGATGGACCTCGCGGTCAACATCGCGATCGGCTCGAGCGGCCAGGTCGCCCTCTTCGTCGCCCCGGTGCTCGTCATCGCCTCCTATTTCGTCGGCCCCTATCCGCTGGCGCTCGTCTTCAACGGCTTCGAGCTCGGCGCGATCGTGATCGCCATCCTGGTCGCCAACTACGTCATCCAGGACGGCGAGTCGACCTGGTTCGAGGGCGTGCAATTGCTCGCGGTGTACCTGGTCTTCGGCCTGGCCTTCTACTTCGCCTGAGCGCCGCCGCGGGTAGCCTCCCCCGATGGAGTACCTGCTCCTCCTCGTGAGCTTCGCGATCGTGCTGTCCGGCGCCCTGCTCTTCACCAACGCGGTCGAGTGGCTCGGCCACGTGTTGGGAGTGGGGGAAGGGGCCGTCGGCAGCGTCCTCGCCGCGGTCGGGACGGCGACGCCGGAGACGCTGATCGCGATCATCGCCCTGATCAGCGCCGAAGCGGGCTCCGAAGACGTGGCGATCGGGGCGATCGTCGGCGCGCCGTTCCTGCTCGGCACCCTGGCGATGGGCCTGATCGGCCTCTTCGCCTATCTCTACCGGAGGCGGCGCGCCCAGGGGGTGGCGCTCGAAGCCCACGCGCCGACCCTCGAGCGCGACCTCCTCTTCTTCCTCGCCTTCTTCGCCCTCGCGGGGGCGCTCGCCTGGGGCCCGCCGCTCGGCGTCCGCCTGCCGATCGGCATCCTCTTCGTCGTCGCCTACGTCCTCTACGTCCGCCGCACCCTCGCCACCTCCGGCGCGGTGCAGGGGGAGGAGACGCTCGACCCGCTCTACTTCGACCGCCGCGAGGACCGCACGAGCGTCGAGCCCCCGGCGATCCTCTGCACCCTCCAGCTCCTCGTCGGCCTCGCCGCGATGGTCGGCGGCGCCCACCTCTTCGTCGAAGAGCTCCTGACGATCGCCGACAGCCTCGGCGTCGAGGCCCTGGTCCTGGCCCTCGTCCTCGCCCCCTTGGCGACCGAGCTGCCGGAGAAGGTCAACAGCTTCTTCTGGGTCCGCGAGGGCAAGGACGCCCTCGCCCTCGGCAACGTCAGCGGCGCGATGGTCTTCCAATCCACGATCCCGATCGGCATCGGCCTCGCCTTCACCGACTGGAGTCTCAACGCCAACGCCCTCCTCTCCATCCTCCTCGGCCTCGCCGGCGGCCTCCTCGCCTACGCCAGCCTCCACCGCGCCAAGCGCTTCTCCGCCCCCGCGGTCGCCGGCTGGTTCGCCCTCTACGCCGCGTTCATCGTCGTGGTCGCGGGTAGGGATCGATCTGGGCCCGCGGCAGGGCGAGCGCGGGTGAGGGGACACGCGCGAGGCCAATCCGGCGCTCGTGCATTTGAGGGCGCCAGGGCGCCCTCAAATGCACGGGCAAGGGACCCGGCGTCGGGAGAGACGCACGGGAGCGTGGCGAAGCCCACGGAAGGCGCACGAGGTCACACCTCCGTGCCCCTCCCGTCGGCCGTCAGGGTCCCGGATCGCAACCCTCTGTCCTTTGGTAGCCCTGTGGGCTACCAAAGGACAGAGGGTTCTCCCGGCGACCGGGAGATGACACGGGACACGCACGGGACCGGGGAGAAGGACACGGAAGGCGCACGAGGTGACGCTTCGGTGCGCCTTTCGCCGCGGGGTCATGCCGGGTGCGCCGCGTCCAGACGGCCGGGACCTTGCGTGGTTGGAAACTTGCGTATATCG
>DASZUW010000244.1:0-6256 GCA_035547475.1 Solirubrobacterales bacterium | reverse complement strand
CGGCACTCTACCCCGGCCGCCGGCCGCTCAAGCGGCGAGGGCGCCGTAGGCCTCGCCGGCCTCGGTGCGAGCGGCCGGGTGGAGGCGGACCGCCTCGGGCCAGAAGCGCGAGCCGAGGCGGAGCTGGAGGAGGGTCGAACGCAGGAGGGCCTCGCGGGCGGGGTCCCAGGAGTAGCCGAGGAGGGTGCGGACCCGGGCCGGGAGCATGCCGACCGAGATCAGCTTCACGGTCTCGCGGATCGGCGCCACGGCGACGCGCAGCACGCCGCTGAAGGGCGGCGCGAGGACCATCTCCTTGACCGCCTCGCGGCGCTCCTCGTCGATCCAGAGGCTGCCGTCGGCGAGGCGAGCGTCGATGTAGTCGCGCAGGTCGGCGACCGTCGCCGGCATCGAGTCGGGCGGCAGGCCGAGGAGCTCGCCGACGCGGCGATATTCGGCCCAGTAGCGCTCGCGGTCGTCGCGGTCGAGCCCGCCGAAGACCCGCTCGTAGTAGAGCAGCGCCGAGTCGGCGAGGCTGGCCAGGACCCAGAGGCCGAGCCGCGGGTCGGAGGCGTCGTACGGCGTGCCCGCCGGCACCGGCCCGTAGTCCTCCTCGGTCACGCCGCGCACCCGACGGTGCATCGCGCGCACGATCCGGCCCGTCCGCTCCGCCTGCTCGACCGTGCCGAAGTAGATGCGCGACATCCGCTCGTCGGTGCGCAGGAGGCGGGTCCGGGGGTCGTCGAAGATGATCGAGTGGCGCTCGAAGCCGATCACGCCGAGCGGTTCGCAGGCCTGCATCAGGAGCGCGCGCAGGCCGGAGAAGGCGACCACGCGCTCGCGGTGGAGGCGGCGCACCATCGAGTCGGCACCGAAGAAGCCGTCGACCTCCTCGGCGCGCAGCAGCACCACCTTGCCCTCTGCCTCGTCGCTCATATGACTCCAGGGTATTGAGGCCGGTCCGCCGGCTTCCCCGGCGTTCTGCGGCAAGATCCCCGGATGACCGAGAGGCGCCCGTTCCCACCGCTCCACGAGGGCGACCTCTCTCCCGACCCGTTCGAGCAGTTCGGACGCTGGTACGACCTGGCGGCGGCGGAGATCCCGCTGGCCGACGCGATGACGCTGGCGACGGTCGACGAGGGCGGCGCGCCCGACGCGCGGATGGTCCTGCTGAAGGGGCACGGGCCCGACGGTTTCCGCTTCTTCACCAACTACGAGAGCGCCAAGGCGGGCCAGATCGCCGCCGACCCGCGCGGCGCGCTCATCCTCTACTGGCGCGAGCACGACCGCCAGGTGCGGGCGCGCGGGACGATCGAGCGGCTGCCCGCGGCGGCCTCCGACGCCTACTTCGCGACGCGGGCGCGGGAGAGCCGGCTCGGCGCCTGGGCCTCGCCGCAGAGCCGGCCGCTGGCCGACCGAGCGGAGCTGGACGCGCGGTTGGCCGCGGCGCGGGGGCGCTTCGACGGGGTCGAGGACGTGCCGCGCCCCGATCTCTGGGGCGGCTTCGTGCTGCGGCCGGAGACGATCGAGTTCTGGCAGGGCCAGCAGGCGCGGCTCCACGACCGCTTCCGCTACTCGCGGACCGGCGACGGCTGGCGGATCACCCGCCTCGCGCCCTGACGGCGGTGGCGAGCCAGGCGGGGAAGCTGCCGATGTCGAAGATCACCTCGATCCGGGACTCCTGGAGGTCGGTGAGGCGCCAGCCCGTCTCGGGGACGAAGGCGGCGCGCAGTTCGGCCTCGGTGACCGGGTGCGGGCCCTCGGTCTCCGGAGTGGCCGGTCGGAAGCAGAGGACGAAGAGGGCCGCGCCCGGGCGGGTCGCGGTGGCGAGGCTCGCGACGTAGGCGCGCCGCTCGTCCCCGTCGAAGGTGTGGAGGAGGCCGCAGTCGAGGACCGTGTCGAAGGTCCGGCCGAGGCGCTCCAGGTGAAGGGCGTCGGCGACCTCGAACTCCGCCGCCGGCCCGCGCGCCGCCGCCTTCTCCCGCGCCATCGCGATCGCCGTCGCGGCGACGTCGACGCCGAGGACCTCCAGCCCGAGCTCGGCGGCGCGCAGCGCGTGCTCGCCGCTCCCGCAGCCGCAGTCGAGTACGGCGCCGCGCCAGCGTCCCTCGCTTGCCAGCCGCTCGAAGGCCGCCTGCGGCCTGCCGATGTCCCAGGGCGCGGTCCCGTCGCGGTAGGAGCCGTCCCACCACTGGCCGGCCCGCCGCTCGTGGCTGGTGGGCTCCCGCTCAGGCACCGGCGATCACAGGACGAGCATAAGTCGTCGGACCCGCCCTGATAGAAGCTGGTCGCGGCCCGTTGGAGGGAAAGCGAATCCGACCGGCCCCACTCCCGGGGCCGACGAGAAGGAGAGACGATGAAGGTCAAGACCAAGATCGCCGCGCTCCTCGGCGCGTCGGCGATGCTGCTGCCCCCGGCGGCTGCGCTCGCCGAAGGCCCCACCTACGCGCCCGCTCCGGTGCACCCGACCCACCCGGCGCACCCGACGCCCGGCCCGAAGGCCTCGCTGCCCGCAAAGGCGAAGGCGTACGGCGTGTATTGCCGCGGAGCTTCGAAGAAGCACGAAAAGGGCAAAACGGGCACGCCCTTCAGCGAGTGCGTGACCGGCGTGGCGAAGGCCGTCACCATCCCCACCAGCGCCAAGGCCGCCTGCATGGGAGCTTCGAAGAAGCACGTCAAGGGCCAGAAGCGGACCCCGTACGCAACCTGCGTGGTCGCCGCCGCCCAAGCCAAGGAGGCGTTTGCGGCGGGCTGAGGCATGCCCTTACCGCGCTGCACGAGTTGGCCGTGCCAGGGCACGGTCAACTCGTGCAGCGCGTGCGTGACCGTTGGGCAACACGGGAGGACGCTCTTCGTGACGAGGCCCACCCCGCAGACCCGGCCCTCTCGGCCACGGCCACAGCCGACGCGGGTCGTGGCCGAGACCGCGTCCCTTGCCGTCAGCCTGCGAGGCTGCGTCCCCCGCCCGTCCCCCGCCCCTACCCCCCGCGCTCCAAGAGCCCCACCGGCCACCCGGGGAGGCGCACGTCCTCAAACCGCACCTCGGCGCCGAGGGTGAGGGTGCGCGCGGCGAGGACGTCGCGCCACTCGCCCGCGGCGCCCTCGGGGAGGTGGAAGGTGGCGTCGTCGATTTCCTCGCGGACGGCGGCGACGGCGATGACCTCGTCCTCGCCGCGGGCGAAGGCGCAGAGCCGCTCGTCGGCGGCGAGGGGGCGGTAGGCGCCGGCGAAGGGCTCGGGGCGGCGGGCGCGCAGGGACAGGGCGCGGCGGATCAGGTGCATCTTCACGTTGGCGCGGTCGACGGGCGCGCCCGCGTCGAGGGCGGCGAGGGTCTCGCGGCGCAGGTCCCAGTCGACCGGGCGGCGGTTGTCGGGGTCGACAAGCGAGAGCGCCCAGAGCTCGTCCCCCTGGTAGATGTCGGGGACGCCGGGCGTCGTCAGCTTGAGCAGCAGCTGGCCGACCGCGGCGCGCTCGCCGCGCGGCATGTGGCGCTCGGTGAAGGAGAGGATCGCGTCGTGCAGCTCGCCCGGCCCGTAGAGGCGGCGGCAGAACTCCAGCACCGCCCCCTCCCACTCCTCGTCGGGCGCGACCCAGTCGGTGTTGCGCTTCGCCTCCCGCAGCGCCTTGAGGACGTACTCTTCGACCCGTCCCGAGGACGCGGGCCAGACGCCGACGATGGTCTGGTAGATCAGGTACTCCTCGACCGGGTCGGGGGCGGTCCGGCCGCCGACCTCGGTGCGCAGCGGGGCCGCGAGCTCGAACCAGCGCTCGACCTCGGCGCGCCACTCGGCGGCGACGCCGGCCAGCGCGCCGATCCGGGCGCGCGAGTCGCCACTGCGCTTGGTGTCGTGGGTCTGCGTGATCAGCAGGTTCTCCGGGAAGCGCCGGGCGCGCTCGGCGCAGCGGGCGTGGAAGTCGGCGACCGAGAGCGAGAACCGGCCCGGGTCGCCGCCGACCTCGTTCAGCGCCAGCAGGCGCACGTCGCGGTAGAAGGCGGTGTCCTCGACGCCCTTGGCGGTGATCGCGGGGGTCGTCTGCTGGAAGCGGGTGACGAACTCGGGCGGCGCGTCGGCTTCGAGCAGGAGGCGGTCGGCGACCGCGTCCGACATGCCGCGCCGACGCGCGACGTCGATCGCCTGGCGATCCTCGGGCGAAGCCCCTGCCCTCACGTAGGTGCGGTAGATCGGCAGCGCGGCGAGGGCGCGCTCCATCTCCGGGGCGTCGAGGAGGCGGCGGAGGCGGTCGACCTCAGGCTGGAAGGTCGTCCTCGCCTGCTCGAGCTTGGCCTCGTCGGCCACTGCGTGGAACTCGCGGCGCTCGCCGGTCAGCTCGCGGTAGAGGTCCGTCAGTACCGCCTCGCCGGCCGGGTCGACGAAGAGGGCCGCGGCGTCGTTCAGGAACTCGTAGCCGACCGTGCCCGAGACGGGCCAGTCGCGCAGCTCCTCGCGCGCCTCGAGGATCTTCTCCACCCAGACCCGCTCCGCCCCGCGCTCGCGCAGCCGCGCCAGGTACCCGGCCGGATCGGCGAGGCCGTCGGGATGGTCGACGCGCAGGCCGTCGACGACGCCTTCGGCGACCAGGCGCAACGGCAGCTTGTGGGTCTCCTCGAAGACCTCGGGGTCCTCCTGGCGCACGCCCGCGAGTTCGTCGATGTCGAAGAAGCGCCGCCAGCGCCCGCTCACCGGGTCGAGGTCGAAGTACCTGCGCCGCAACTCCTCGTCGCGCCAGTAACGGTTCTCGTCGCTTGCCGCCATGTGGTTGGGGACGATGTCGAGGATCAGGCCGACACCGGCCTCGGCGACGGCGCGCAAGCCCTCCTCCCCGCCCAGCGCGTCCGAGATCCGGGTCGGGTCGATGACGTCGTAACCGTGGGTCGAGCCCTCCTGCGCCTGGAAGGACGGCGAGAGGTAGACGTGGCTGATCCCCAGGTCCTTCAGGTAGGGCACCAGCTCCCGCACGCGGGCGAACGTCATCTCCGGTCCGAGCTGCAGCCTGTAGGTGGCGATCACCGCGCCACCCGGCGGAGGACCACCACGGACCAGCCGGGGACCGGCACGGTGCCGCGCGGCGCCACCCGTTCCCCCTCGGGCAGGCGCTGCGGCTCGGCCGTGGTCAGCTCGATCGTCCACATCGCCCCGAAGCGCCGCGTCGGCAGGCGGAAGTCGACCGCGTCGCCGCCCGCGTTGAAGAGGACGAGGAAGGAGTCGTCGGTGATCCGCTCGCCCTCGTGGTCGACGCCCGGGATCTCCATGCCGTTGAGGAAGACGCCGAGGCAGCGGGTCCCGTCGTCCTGCCAGTTGCGCCGGGTCATCCGCAGGCCGTCGGGGCGGAACCACCAGGCGTCCGGCAGCCCCGAGCCGAGCGGTTCTTCGCCGCTCAGGAACTCGGACCGGCGCAGCACCGGGTGCGCGGCGCGCAGGCGGATCAGCCGGCGGGTGAAGTCCACGAGGTCGTCGTTGCGCTCGGCCAGCTCCCAGTCGAACCAGCTCAGCTCGTCGTCGACGCACCAGGTGTTGTTGTTGCCGCCCTGGCTGCGCGACATCTCGTCGCCGCCGAGCAGCATCGGCACCCCCTGCGAGAGGAGCAGCGTCGCGAGCATCGCGCGCTGGCGGCGGTCGCGCAGGTCGTTGATCGCCGGGTCGTCGGTCTCCCCCTCCGCCCCCGAGTTCCAGGAGCGGTTGTCGTCGGTCCCGCCGTCGTTGCCTTCGAAGTTGGCCTCGTTGTGCTTGCCGTCGTAGGAGACGAGGTCGCGCAGCGTGAAGCCGTCGTGGGCGGTGATGAAGTTGATCGAGGAGTGCGGCGGGCGGCCTTCGGGCTGGTAGAGGTCGCTGGAGCCGGTGAAGCGCCCGGCGAAGTCCCCGACCGACCCCTGGCCGCGCCAGAAGTCGCGCACCGAGTCGCGGTAGACCCCGTTCCACTCCGCCCACAGCACCGGGAAGTTGCCCACCTGATAGCCGCCCGGCCCGACGTCCCAAGGCTCGGCGATCAGCTTCACCTGGCTGAGGATCGGGTCCTGGTGGATCACGTCGAAGAAGGCCGACAGCTTGTCGACGTCGTGGAACTCGCGCGCCAGCGCCGAGGCCAGGTCGAAGCGGAAGCCGTCGACGTGGCAGTCGATCACCCAATAGCGGAGGCTGTCCATGATCAGCCGCAGGACGCTCGGGTGCACCGGGTTCAGCGAGTTGCCGGTGCCGGTGAAGTCCATGTAGAAGCGCGGGTCGTCGGGGACGAGCCGGTAGTAGGCCTGGTTGTCGATGCCGCGGAAGGAGAGCATCGG
>DASZUW010000243.1:0-2026 GCA_035547475.1 Solirubrobacterales bacterium | reverse complement strand
GGCTTGAACGTTCCCGTCACCTGCTCGAGCTTCGCTTCGTCGGCGATCTCGTGGAAGGGGCGCCCCTCGCCGGTCAGCTCGTGGTAGAGGGCCGTCATCTCCGCCTCTCCGGACGGGTCGATGAAAAGGGCCGTGGCGTCGTTCAGGAACTCGTAGCCGACGGTGCCCGAGACCGGCCAGTCGCGCAGCTCCTCGCGCGCCTCGAGGATCTTCTCGACCCAGACGCGCCCCACCCCGCGCTCGCGCAATCGCGCCAGGTAGCCGGCCGGGTCGGCGAGGCCGTCGGGATGGTCGACGCGCAGGCCGTCGACCACGCCTTCGTCCACCAGGCGCAGCGGCAGCCGGTGCGTCTCGGCGAAGACCTCGGGGTCCTCCTGGCGCACGCCCGCGAGCCCGTCGATGTCGAAGAAGCGCCGCCACCGCCCGCTCGCCGGGTCGAGGTCGAAGAACTTGCGGCGCAGCTCCTCGTCGCGCCAATAGGGGTTCTCATCGCTCGCCGCCATGTGGTTGGGGACGATGTCGAGGATCACGCCGACCCCCGCCTCGGCGACCGCGCGCAGTCCCTCCTCCCCGCCGAGGGCGTCGGAGATCCGCGTCGGGTCGATCACGTCGTAGCCGTGGGACGAGCCCTCCCGCGCCTGGAAGGAGGGCGAGAGGTAGACGTGGCTGATCCCCAGTTCCTTCAGGTAGGGGACCAGCTCCCGCACGCGGGCGAAGGTCATCTCCGGCCCGAGCTGCAGCCTGTAGGTCGCGATCACCGCGCCACCCGGCGGAGGACGACCACCGACCAGCCGGGCACCGGCACGGTCCCCCGCGGCGCCACCCGTTCGCCCTCCGGCAGGCGCTGCGGCTCGGCGGTCGTCAGCTCGATCATCCACATCGCCCCGAAGCGCCGCGTCGGCAGGCGGAACTCGACCGCCTCGCTGCCGGCGTTGAAGAGGACGAGGAAGGAGTCGTCGGTGATCCGCTCGCCCTCGTGGTCGACGCCCGGGATCTCCGAGCCGTTGAGGAAGACGCCGAGACAACGGGCGCCGTCGTCCTGCCAGTTGCGCCGGGTCATCCGCAGGCCGTCGGGGCGAAACCACCAGGCGTCGGGCAGCCCCGAGCCGAGCGGTTCGTCGCCGCTCAGGAACTCGGCCCGCCGCAGCACCGGGTGCGCGGCGCGCAGCCGGATCAGCCGGCGGGTGAAGTCGAGGAGGTCCTCGTTGCGCTCGGCCAGCCCCCAGTCGAACCAGCTCAGCTCGTCGTCGACGCACCAGCTGTTGTTGTTGCCGCCCTGGGTGCGCGACATCTCGTCGCCGCCCAGCAGCATCGGCACGCCCTGGGACAAGAGCAGCGTGGCCAGCATCGCGCGCTGGCGACGCCGGCGCAGGTCCTCGATCGCCGGGTCGTCCGTCTCCCCCTCCGCCCCGGAGTTCCAGGAGCGGTTGTCGTCGGTCCCACCGTCGTTGCCTTCGAAGTTGGCCTCGTTGTGCTTGCCGTCGTAGGAGACGAGGTCGCGCAGCGTGAAGCCGTCGTGGGCCGTGACGAAGTTGATCGAGGAGTGCGGCGGGCGGCCTTCGGGCTGGTAGAGGTCTGAGGAGCCGGTGAAGCGCCCGGCGAAGTCGCCGACCGAGCCCTGGCCGCGCCAGAAGTCCCGCACCGAGTCCCGGTAGACCCCGTTCCACTCCGCCCACAGCACCGGGAATTTCCCCACCTGGTAGCCCCCCGGCCCGACGTCCCAGGGCTCGGCGATCAACTTCACCTGGGAGAGGACCGGGTCCTGGTGGATCACGTCGAAGAAGGCCGAGAGCTTGTCGACATCGTGGAACTCGCGCGCCAGCGCCGAGGCGAGGTCGAAGCGGAAGCCGTCGACGTGACACTCGATCGCCCAGTAACGCAGCGAGTCCATGATCAGCCGCAGGACGCTCGGGTGCACCGGGTTCAGCGAGTTGCCGGTGCCGGTGAAGTCCATGTAGAAGCGCGGGTCGTCGGGGACGAGCCGGTAGTAGGCCTGGTTGTCGATGCCGCGGAAGGAGAGCATCGG
>DASZUW010000242.1:0-6685 GCA_035547475.1 Solirubrobacterales bacterium | reverse complement strand
CCCCCGCCCCCGGCGAAAGCTTCCGCCCCGGCGCCGGAGCGCTCCGGTCCGCCGACCCCTGAGGCAACCAGCCCGGCATCCCGCCGCAGCTCCCACGCGCGACCGGCGTTCGGTCGCCGCATCCGAGGCGCCCGCCGGGCGCTTGCGGCCGCCCCTCACAGCCCCGCGGCCGGCCCCGCCCCGCGGCGCGCGCGCCAGGGGGGGCGGGCCGGAATCCGGGCCGAGGCGGCATCCCGGGCGACGGCCGCCGCTCCTCCCTCGCCCTCGGGCCGGTCAGGCCGCGCTTGAGTCCTGTCGGTCCGCCGACTGGGCCACCGGGTGGCGGCTGAGCTGGATCTTGCGCTTGACGCGCTTCGTCCTGCCGGAGGCCCTGAAGGCCACCTTGATCCCGACCTTTGCCCGTCCCACCCTGCGCAGGCGGCGGTTCGTCGCCGCTTTCGGGGCGACCACCATCTTGTACCTGCCGGCGGCCGGCGCGGTGAGGGATTCGGCGCGGACGGCGGACCCGCTGAGCTTCAACCTCCCGGCCGCGCTGACCTTCGCGGTGAGGACCGCGGAGCCGTTGGCGCGGCGCCGTACCCTGGTGACGCGGAGCGTGACCGGAGGCGGCGCCGGAGCGGATTCGCTCGGCGGAGGGCTCGGCGACGGGGTCGGGGGCGACTGGGAGCCGGGGGCTTCGAGGGGCCTGCAGCTTTCTTCGATCCCGACCGGCACTTTCTGTCCCGAGACGAGTTCGTAGGCCCGTCGGGCCGCCTCGCCGAAGTACGGGCCGTAGAGGTAGCCGGGCTGGTTCGCGTAGCCGTAGGCGGTGACCGAGAGGACCGTCGAGGAGCTGCTCGATCCGACCACCCATGGGCCTCCGCTGGCGCCCCTGGTGAAATCGCTGGCGATCTTCATCGGCTCCGGTGAGAAGTTGGGATTCGTGTCGGGCCCGACGTAGGGAGCCACGTGCGAGTAGAGGATCTCGCCGTTGTACGGTGCTTCGCCGGGGTAGCCGTACTGGGTGTAGATCTGGTTGCAGGGCTGGTCGAAGGCGACCTTGAGTGAGCCTTCGATGTCACTTTCGACATCGGTGACGAGCTTCAGAAACGCGACATCGTTTCCCTCGTTGGCAACCGAGCCCGGTTTCGCGGTCTGTCGCCACGACTTCGTGACCGAGAATTCGGAAACCACACCGAAGGTCGGCAGGAACCCCGAATGCCCTTCGTGGTATGCCGGTTCGAACTTGACCAGCCGCGCGCCGATGCCGGTTTCGGGATCGATCACGCAATGCCCGGCGGTCACCACCACGTTGCCGGTGATCAGGCTGCCGGAGCATTCGAACGGGGCTTCACCGAACGTAACGTAGACCTTGCCGTTGGCGCTGTTGGGGAAGACGGTCGATTCCGTCGCCGTGACTTCGGTGCCCCCCAGTGCCGCGGTCCGCGCCCCCGAGTCCACGGCGGGCTCGAGCGCAGCGTCAGCTTCGCTCGTCGCGACTTCGGCCGGTTCGGCAGGCGCTTCGGGAGCGGGTTCGGGCAAGGTCACGATCGGCAGCGGTTCAGCCTGTTCGCGACGCGCCTGGGTCCAGAAGGCGAGCGCCTGTGCGGGAGAGGTGGTGATGGGTTCCAGGACGGCGGCTTCTTCGGCGGCCGAGGGTTCGGCGGCGGCATGGGACGGCACCACCAGAGCCGTGACCGCGAGAGCCATCGGCACGGCGAACGCGCATCGGCGACGGCAGCGGCCGATCACGCCTTCGTTCCTCCGTCGCCTCTGCATGTCCTCGGCCATCTAGCTTCCGCTCTCTTGAACAGGCGCGCCGCCTGAAAAGCTCGGTTCACCCGGACCCGTACCCATTTCTGCGGGCACCGGCCAGCGTAGCGCCTGGCCGGCGTCTTGAAAACCGCTGACTTGAGGCGTGCAACGAGGGGATTCGCCGCCCGCCGGCGTTTCCCCGCCGGCGAGGATCGGCGGTCGGGCTCGCGGCGCGACTCAACCGGCGGCCGGTGGCGCGGGCGGGCGGTGCTCGGGGATCGACTGGCCCGCTTCGATGCGGGCGCGCAGTTCGGGACCGCGGCCGGCGGCGACCGCGCGGGCGGCGCGGGCGGCGCTCAGCTCGACGTGGTGGTCGATGGCCAGGTCGAGCAGGTCCTGTTTTTCGATGTCCTCCTTGGCCCAGCGCAAAAAGACCCAGGCGAAGATGCCGAGCGCGAGGAAGGTGCACTCGCCCATCAGGATCGCCCCCGAGGTGCTCTGGTCGGCGATCGCGGTGATCCCGGCGGCTTCGGCGGTCGCCGTGTAGTCGGGATAGAAGACGACGTCCGACCACATGAAGACGTTGGCCATCACCATGGCGGGCGCCCAGATGCCGACCGTGTAGATGACGTGCGCGCCCTTGCCGAACCACTGCGGCTTCGGCAGCGGCCCGAAGAGGGGCATCCAGAGGAGCACGCCGGTGCCGAGGAAGAGCAGGTGCTCCAGCACGTGCAGCGACTCGTCGGTGAGCACCGCCTGGTAGAGGAACGGGACGTGCCAGAGGTAGAGGTTGAAGGTGAAGACGGAGATCGCCACGACCGGATGGGTGAGGCGGCGCAGCGGCCGACCGGCGCGGAAGGTGAGGAGCGGCTGCAGCAGCGGCCCGGTGAAGCCGAGCACGATCAGCAGCGAGGCGACGTCGGCCAGCATCAGGTGCTGGATCATGTGGACCCAGAGGAGCTTGTCGGCCTGGTCGTCGATCGGCCCGGCGACCGAGCCGCCGACGACGATGATCCCCAGCGCGAAGCAGAGCTGGCGCCAGATCGGGACCGGGCGCCCTTCGTCGGCGAGCGTGTTGGCGCGCTTCAGGTAGGCGGCCGCGACGGCGAGCGGCACCGCGACCTCCATCACCGACCAGAAGGTGCTGACGACGCTCGCGAGGGGCGGCGCGATCATCGGCGGACCTCCGTCGTGGCGGCATTCGGGTTTGGCTCGGCGATGGGGACGGCCGCCAGGGCGAGCAGCGCCGCGAGGCTTCGGGCCGTGATCGCCGCCGGCGCCCGCGGGCGCCGATCGTCGCGAATCGGCATACCTGAAGAATAGGACCATGGACGAGCGGGCACGGAGCCGCCGCATGCGCATCGCCGCGCTGGTGGTGGCCTCGCCGATCCTGGCCGGGCTGGTGATCGCGGCGCTCGTCCACTTCCTCGGCGGCGGGGAGCCCGACGTGACCGAGCCGGGAGGCGAGGCGAGCGCCCCGCGGGAACTCGCCGAAGCTGCGAGCCCGGCGCGGGCAGGGTCGCCGGCGCCGCGGGTGCGCCTCGTCGAAGGCGGCAGCGGCGCGAGCTTCGACAGCGCCTCGCTCGGCGACGAGCCCTACGCGGTCGTCTTCGTCTCCACCCGCTGCGCGGCGATCGGCGCGTTCCTGCGCCGCGTCGCCGCCGACCTCGGACCGGGCGAAGGCGCGGTGCTCGCGATCTCCGCCGCCCCCGGCGTCGACTCCCCCGCCGCCACCCGCGCCTACCTCGCCCGCAACCACCTGCGGCCCGGCGACCCGGTCCGCTTCCTGCGCGGCGACGAAGGCGAGCTGCGCGGGTACTGGAACGCCTGGGGCTTCGCCGGCCCGCGCGCGGAGTGCCCCGGCTCAGTGCCCGCCCACCTGGTCTCCGGCGCCGGCAGAAACAGCGGCATCGTCGACGTCGCCCCCGACTCCCCGGCCGCCCTCCTCACGACGCCGCTGCGGAGCCTCGGCCGGTAAGCAGGAAGAGGTAGGCGCGCGGCCGAGGCGGTGGTAGCTTCGTCCGTGGATCTCCACCACGCCGAAATCGAGGAGAGTGCGTCATGGCTGAAGCGCTGAGGGGTGCCTGCCTTTGCGGCAGCGTCGCGTACGAGGTCAAAGATCCGGAGGCGATGGGCTACTGCCATTGCACCCGTTGCCAGCGGTGGACGGGGTCGAGCCTCGCCGGGGTCGTCGTCGCCAGGGAGAACTTCCGCTTCACCGACGGCGAGGACATGGTCGAAACCTACGAATCCGAGTTCGCCCCGCGCAACTTCTGCGGCAACTGCGGCTCGAGCATCTACGACGACCTCGGCGACAAATTCTTCGTCGCGGCCGGGCTGATGCGCGATCTCGACATGGCCCCCTCCTTCCACCTGCAGGTCGCCTACAAAGCGCCGTGGGAGGTGATCGGCGACAGCGCCGAGCAGTTCGCGGAGAATCCGCCCGCGTAGGCGCGGCGGCTAGCCGGCCCGCTGGGGGGCGCCGAGGGACCAAAGCTCCGGGTCGGCCCAGGCGCCGAGGATGACGGTGTCGGGATCGATGCCCTGGAGATCGGCCCAGCGCGAGGCGAGGGCCTGGAGGCGGACGGTCAGCGGGAGCTGGGCAAGCAGGGGGTGCAGGTCGGGCGGCGGCTCGAGGCGGGCGACCGGGATGCCTTCGCGCTCGGCGGCGCCGGCGAGCGACGCGGTGAGGCCGGAGGGGTCGCCGTCCGGGTCGAGCGCGATCAGGCGGTCCTCGGCGTCCAGCGGGACGGCGGAGCCGTGGAGCAGGTACTCGGACTCGAAGCCCTCGGCGAGGACGCGGGAGGCCTCGCGGAGCTTCAGCGCCCCCTCGCGCGCGGTGACCGCCGCCGGGCCGGCGCCGTAGAGGACGGTGAGGCGTCGCGGCGGCGCGGCGGCGGGGAGCGGTTCGACGCCCGCGTTCTCGACCAGGCTCGGGAGCTCGGCGAGCTCGGCGGCGCCCCACTCCTCCCCGCCGAGCCCGACCGCGAGGCGGGCGATCGCAAGCAGCGCGGCGAGGTAGCTCGCGGTGTAGGTCTCGGAGCGCTCCGGCGGCGCCGCCTCGATCGCCTCCGGCCACTCCTTCCCTTCGGCGGTGATCGTGACGAGCCGGGTCCCGGCGCCGAGCGCCTCCTCGCGGGCGCGCCGCGCGAACGCGGTCTCGGTGGTGTGGCTGATGACGATCAACGCGTCGCCGGCACCGAGGCGCGGGGGCGCGCCGACGAAGCTCGCCGAAGAGGAGGCGCGGGCGTCGAGGCCTGCCGTCCCCAGCATCGCCGCCCCGAGCCTGGCCGCGTGCTCGCTGCTGCCGGTGCCGACGACCCAGACCCGCCCGGCGCCTTCGAGCCGCGCCAGCGCCGGCGCCAGGTCGAGGTCGAGCACGTGGCGCAGCACCCGCCCCTGGATCGCGATCGTCTCCGCGAGCGCGGTCATCGCGGGGCCTCCGACCCGGCGACGCCCCGCAGCCAGGCCAAGACCTCGGCCGCGTCGCGGTCGGGCGGGAAGACGGGATAGAAGACCTTGACGATCCGGCCGCCCGCGGCGACGAACGTGAGTCGCCGGTAGAGGGTGCGGCCGTCGACGTCGAAGGTGGGCAGGCCGAGCGCGTCGCGCAGGCGCAGGCCCTCGTCGCTCAGGAGCGGGAACGGGATGTGCTCGCGCGCGGCGAACTCGGCCTGCTCGGGGGGCGGCTGCGCGCTGATCCCGACCACCGCCGCGCCGAGCCGGGCGAATTCGGCGCGCGCGTCGCGGTAGGCGCAGCTCTGCGGCGTGCAGCCGCGGGCTCCGGGGATGTCGTCCCAGCCGTGCGGAAGCGGCTCGCCCGGCCTGCCGGTCATCGGGTAGAGGTAGGCGACGAGGAGGCCGCGGGCGAGGTCGGCGAGGTCGATCGCCGCGTCCGCGGTCGCCGGCAGACGCGGGCCCGGCACCCTTCTGCCGACGAGGCCGGCGGCGGCGCCGTCGTCCACCGGGACGGGCAGGTCGGCCGGCAGCTGCGTGTAGTCGGCGCTCACCGAGCCATCGTGTCGCGGCCCGCCCTCCCCGCGCAACCGACGCGGCGGCAGATTCCCCGCCCGCGTTTCGGCCATCCCGGCATCCATGGTCGTCGCGTGGCCTGCGGTCCCGGGTCGTCTCGTGCCGGGCGGCGAGCCCGCCGCGCCGTCCCGCTGAGCCGCCCCGCGGGCCAAGTCCCGCCGACGCCGATGTCCGACCGTCGCCCCCATCTGCGAACGTGCGGGCATGGACGCCGAGGAGATGCGGCCGGCCGAGCGGGGGCGCCCGGCGCGCCCGGACGGCTCGATCCAGACCGTCTCCGGGCGCTGGATCGACCCGCTGGCGCCGAACGTCGCCCTCATCGACATCGACGACATCGCCCAGGCGCTCGCCAACACCTGCCGCTTCGGCGGCCATTCGCGACGCTTCTACTCGGTCGCCCAGCACTCCGCGATCGTCAGCGACGTCTGCCTCGAGCGCGGCGCCTCGCCCGGCGAGGCCCTGGTCGCGCTGCTCCACGACGCGGCCGAGGCCTACCTCGTCGACCTCCCCCACCCGCTCAAGCACCGCAGCGACCTCGGCCCTCCCTTCCGCCGCGTCGAGGAGGTGCTGGAGGACGCGATCCGCACCCGCTTCGACCTCGGCCCGCCGCCCGCCGACATGAAGTCGATCGACCGCTCGCTGCTGGCGACCGAGCGCGCCACCTTCACCTCGACCCTCGACGCCTGGCCCGAGCTCGAAGGCTTCGAGCCCCTGCCGATCGAGATCGACCCCTGGGACCCCGAGCGCCCCCACCGCGAGTTCCTCGCCCGCTACGAGAGGCTCGAGGCGGCGCGGGGCGGGCAGTAGGGCGGCGGGAGGGCGGCCGCGCGCCCGCGGGGCGCGGGGCCGGCGGGGGCTCAGGGCGAGGCACGCGCGGCGCTTCTGGCGCGGGGAAGCTGTCGCCCGGGGCGGGGCTCGG
>DASZUW010000241.1:0-11252 GCA_035547475.1 Solirubrobacterales bacterium | reverse complement strand
GGACGGATCCATCTCTTCCTTCCCTCCTGTTGGTCGGTGTCCGGGTTGTCGGCCACGCGAGCCAGACCGTAGGGCCCCCTCGAGCCCTCGCCATCGGTGGAAACCCGCACTCCGGACCGGGCGCCGTCCCGATGGCATCCGACGGCGCCCGGTCCGGCTCAGTCGAGGGCGAAGCTGATCTTGAGGTCCACCCGGTAGCCGATGATGCCGCCGTCCTCGATGTCGTCAAGGCGGCGTACCACCTCAACCTCGTCGTCTTCGCGCTCGCCCCGCAGGCGAAGGTCCCGGAATGCTCCCGTACGTTCTCGACGACGGCGGAGCTGCAGACCCACCTGTCGGCCGTGATCATGAGCCCGCGGGAAAGGGCAAGGGCCCTCGACGAACTGCACCGGCAACGCGGCCCGCTGTCGACCCCGGCCGACTACCGACGCTTCTTCCCTTCGCAGTAGCGACGGGCGGGCGGCGCCGGCCGTGATCACGGTGATCGGCGTGGTCTACTCGATCATCCTGGTCACCCTCACCCTGGCCTCGTCCTCGTCCAGGACGTTCGGCGGGCCTACGGGCGCCTGCCCGAAGCTTGACGGAATCTTTATCCGGCAGGCCCGCATCTTCATGCGAACTTTGTGGGGTCGGGAGCAACATCGAGATCAGCAGTCCACCAGGTTTCATCTCGACCAGGAGGTGCCGATTGAGCGCCACCGTTCCTCTCACCCACTTCGTCCCGGACGACGGCCCGCGGGACGGCTACCTCACCCGGCTGCGGGTCCGCGCGCTGCGGGGCGGCCTCGATCGGCGGCTCGCGGCGGGTGCCGATCCCCTCGCCGAGCCCGATCTCACGCGGCGCGCCGCGCAGCTCACCGAGCCCGGCACCCGACGGCGGATCGCGGCGGTGCTCGACGGCATCCTCGATGAAGCCGTGGGTTCCCCGGCACCCTTCAGCTCCAGGGTGCCGTTGGCCCGCACCGCGATCGTCGCCTGTGCGCCGCGTATCTGTGAGATCGCCGGACGGCTCGAGGGCGAGGCTCCCGTCGCGGCGCAAGGCGTCGCCCAGGCGACCATCCTGGTCCACGACGGCGACAGCCCGCTCTTCTCGACCTCGACCTCCGACACCGCCTTGAACCATCATCTCGCCGGCATCGTCGAGGCGCTCGGGTAGAGGTCTGAACCGGGCGACCCCGGACGGGCGCCAGGTCGCCCACGACCTTCGGGCTCGGCGTCGGCGACCCGTGGCCGGGGGCCGCTCAGGCGACCACGAGCCGCGACGCGGCCGCCGGGACGGGGCGCTGCCCGGCCCCCGCGTAGAGGCTCAGCGGCCGGATCAGCGCGTTGGCTTCGAGCTGCTCGATCACGTGCGCGGTCCAGCCGGTGATGCGGCTGATCACGAAGATCGGGGTGAACATCGGGATGTCGAAGCCCATCATGTAGTAGGCCGGACCGGCGGGGAAGTCGAGGTTCGGCTTGATGCCCTTGACCTCGTCCATCGCCGCCTCCAGCTCCTCGTACATCCGGATCCAGCGCCCACCGTCTTCGCTGATCGCCGCCATCCGCCCCAGCGCGTCTCGCATCGTCGGCACCCGCGAGTCGCCTTCCTTGTAGACGCGGTGGCCGAATCCCATCACCTTGTCGCCGCGCTCCAGGGCGCCTCGCAACCAGTCGCCCGCCCCGGCGGGGTCGCCGATCTCGAGCATCATGTGCATCACGGCCTCGTTGGCGCCGCCGTGCAACCGGCCCTTCAGCGCCCCGATCGCGGCGGTGACGGCGCTGTAGATGTCGGAGAGGGTCGAGGTGACGACCCGGGCGGTGAAGGTCGAGGCGTTGAAGCTGTGCTCGGCGTAGAGGACGAGCGAGATCTCGAAGCAGCGGACGACCTCCGGGGCCGGGACCTCGCCGAAGCACATGCGCAGGAAGTTCTCGGCGAAGCCCAGCTCGGGGTCGGGCGCGATCCGCTCGAGGTCGTGGCGGCGGCGGTAGTCGAAGGCGACCGCGGTCGGCAGCTTCGCCATCAAGGAGAGCGCCTTCGCCCGGTTCGCCGGGATCGAGTTGTCCTCCTCCGCCGGGTCTTCGGCGCCGAGGCAGCTGACCGCGGTCCGCAGCATGTCCATCGGGTGGCAGGTGTCGGGCAGCCGGGAGAGCGCCGAGATCGTGTTGCGGCCGATCTCCCGCCGGGAGCGTTCGCGCTCCTGGAAGGCGGCCAGCTCGGTGGCGTTCGGCAGCTCGCCGTTCCAGATCAGGTAGGCGACCTCCTCGAAGGAGCAGGAAGCCGCCAGCTCCTGGACCGGGTAGCCACGGTAGGTGAGGGAGTTGGTCTCGGCGACGACGTTGGAGACGGCGGTGCGGTCGACCACCACTCCCGCCAGGCCCTTGCGGATCTCCTGCTGGTCGGTGCTCATCTCGGGGTCCTTTCGGTGGGGATGTCGAAATCGAAGACGTCGGCGTCGAAGGCGCCGTACGCGGCGTAGTCGAGGAGCTCGTAGAGGCGGGCCCGGGTCTGCATCCGCTCGACCAGCGAGGCCTGCGTGCCCTCCTCGGCCAGCACGCGCAGGCCTGCCTCGATGGCACCCATTGCGATGCGCAGGGTCGTGACCGGATAGATCACCGCGTTGAAGCCGAGCCCGCCGAGGGTCGTCGCCGCGAGCAGCGGCGACTTGCCGAACTCGGTCATGTTGGCGAGCAGCGGTACGTCGACGGCGGCGCGGAAGGCCTCGAACTCGCCCTCGTCGAGAAGCGCCTCGGGGAAGACCATGTCGGCGCCCGCGGCGACGTAGGCGCGGGCCCGCCCGATCGCCGCGTCGAGTCCCTCGACCGCCCGCGCGTCGGTGCGGGCGCAGATCACGAAGTCCCCGTCGCGACGGGCCCCGACCGCGGCCCGCAGGCGACGCACCATCTCCTCGGTGGGGACCACCGCCTTGTTGTCGAGGTGGCCGCAGCGCTTCGGATTCACCTGATCCTCGAGATGGCAGCCGGCCAGGCCCGCCGCCTCGAGGGTGGTGATCGTGCGGGCGACGTTGAGCGGCTCGCCGAAGCCGGTGTCGGCGTCGATCAGCGTGGGGAGATCGGTCGCCGCCGCGATCCGGCCGCCCCGATCGGCCACCTCGGAGAGCGTCGTCAGCCCGATGTCGGGAAGGCCGAGGTCGGCCGCGAGCGCCGCCCCGGAGACGTAGACGCCATCGAAGCCCGCCGCGGCGACCGCCTTGGCGACGAGCGGGGAGAAGGCGCCCGGCCAACGCTGGAGTCGACCCGACCCGAGCCCGGCGCGCAGGGCGCGGCGCTTCTCGCCTGCCGTCGCGGCCATCAGAAGAGCCCCTCGGGTACCGGGTCGCCGAGGCGCCCCGGGTCGACCTCGACGGTGAGCCCGGCGAGCTCGGCCCCCGGCAGGGAGGGCAGCCTGCGGGCGAGATCGAGGAAGCGCTCCTGCTCCTCGGGCGCGACGATGTCCTCGGCGAGCGTCCTGAACTTCTCCACGTATTGCTCGCGGCCGAAGGGCCGGCTGCCGCGCGGGTGGGCGTCGGCGACCGCGATCTCGTCCTCGACCACCTCGCCGTCCTCGAAGCGGACCTCGACCCGACCGCCGAAGGCGCGCCGGTCGGGGTCGGGATCGTGGTAGCGCCGCGTCCACCCGGGATCCTCGACCGTGCGGATCTTGCGCCACAGCGCGACGGTGTCGGGGCGGGTCGCCCGCTCCCGGGCGTAGGAGCGTCGGTGGTGCCACTCGCCGTCCTGCAGGGCGACGGCGAAGATGTAGGGGATCGAGTGGTCGAGCGTCTCGCGGCTCGCCCCTGGGTCGAACTTCTCCGGGTCCCCCGATCCGGTGCCGATCACGTGATGGGTGTGATGACTGGTGTGGATGAGGATCTCACGCACCTGGGAGAGGTCGCCGAGGCGCGGCCGCATGCGCCGCGCGAGGTCGATCAGCGCCTGGCTCTGATACTCGGCCGAGTGCTCCTTGGTGTAGGAGTCGAGGATCGCCCGCCGGGGTTCGCCGGGGCCGGGGAGGACGACCTCGTACTCGGCCTCCGGTCCGCTCAGGAGCTGGGCGATGACGCCGTCCACGCCCTCGTAGATCGGCGCCGGGGCGCCCTCGCCGCGCATCGCCCGGTCGACGGCCTCGATCGCCATCTTGCCCGCGAAGGCGGGGGCGTAGGCCTTCCAGCTCGAGATCTCGCCCTTGCGCGACTGGCGGGTCGCGGTGGTCACGTGCAGGGCCTGGCCGATCGCCTGGAAGACGATCTCGGTCGGTAGCTCCAGCAGATTCCCGACCCCGGCGGCCACCGACGGGCCGAGATGGGCGACGTGGTCGATCTTGTGCTCATGCAGGCAGATCCCGCGGGCGAGCGAGATCTGCACGTCGTAGGCGGTGGCGATCGCCCGCACCAGCGCCGCGCCGTCGGCGCCCGCGTGCTGGGCGACCGCGACGAGCGGCGGGATGTTGTCGCCGGGATGGGAGTACTCGGCGGCGAGGAAGGTGTCGTGGAAGTCGAGCTCCCGCACCGCGACCCCGTTCGCCCAGGCGGCCCACTCGGGGGACACCCGCTCCGCGGCCGCGACCCCGAAGACGGTCGCGCCCGGCGCGTAGGGGTGGCGAAGGGCCTGGGCGCGGGCGCTGCGGACCGGGCGCCGGGCGAGTGAGGCGACGGCGACCGCGGCGTTGTCGATCACCCGGTTGACGACCATCTCCTCGACCGGCGCGACGACCGGGGCCTCGCCGTCGGTCGACAGCTCGGCGAGCGCCCAGGCGAGCTGTCCCTCGCGGCCGAGGCGCGCCGACGCCGGGCTGGTGCGCACGCGCAGCTCCCGACCGGGGATGGCGGCGATGCTCATCGTGAGCCCTCCGCGAGGTGGCGGCGGTAGGCGTGCGGGGTGAAGAACGAACGCAGGCGGTCGCCGAGCACCAGGCAGCGCACCAGCTCGCTCGCCTGCTCGAGACGCTCGGCCTCGGCGGCCGTGCGCCCGACCCTGAGCGCGGCATGCTCCGCGTCGAGGAGTGAGTCGACCAGCTCGCGGGTGATCACCGTGCCGTCGTCGAGCCTGGAGCCGTGGTGGACCCATTGCCAGAGTTGACAGCGGCAGACCTCGGCGGTCGCGGCGTCCTCGATCTGGTCGAAGATCACCACCGCGCCCGAGCCGCCGATCCAGGCATCGACGTAGCGCAGGGCGACGGCGACGTCGTCGCGCAGGCCGGCGGCGGTGATCACGCCCGGCGTGCGGTCGACGGCGAGGAGGTCGGCGGCCTCGACCGAGACGTCCTCGCGCAGCCGCTCGAGCTGGTTCGGACGCCCGCCGAGGACCTTGTCGAACTCCTCCCGGCAGGTCTCGACCAGCTCCGGATGGGCGACCCGGGAGCCGTCGAAGCCGTCGCCGGCCTCGCGCCGCTTGTCCTCGCGGACCCTGGCCAGGGCGCGCGCGTTCGCCTCGGGGTCGTGGCCCGGGATGAAGGCGGCCATGACGCCGATCGCGTGGGCGCCGCGACGATGGCAGGTCCGCACCAACAGCTCGGTGTAGGCGCGCATGAAGGGGACCGTCATCGTCACCGCCGAGCGCTCGGGGAGCACGAACGCCGGGTCCTCGGGGAAGGACTTGATCAGGCTGAAGATGTAGTCCCGGCGTCCGGCGTCGAGCCCGGACGAGTGTTCGCGCAGCTCGTAGAGGATCTCCTCCATCTCGAAGGCGGCGGGCACGGTCTCGATCGGGACGGTCGCCCGGATCGTCCCGCGGGGTATGCCGAGGCGATCCTGGGCGAAGCAGAAGATGTCGTTCCAGAGCCGCGCCTCGGTGTGGCTGCGCAGCTTCGGCAGGTAGAAGTACGGCCCCGTCCCCTTCTCCAGCAGCGGCCACGCGTTGTGGAAGAAGTAGAGGCCGAAGTCGACCAGGGCGCCGAGGGCGGGCTGACCGCAGTAGGAGAGCCCGGCCTCGCGCAGGTGCCAACCGCGCGGGCGCACGACGATCGTCGTCGGCTCGCCGGCGATCGGCCGGCGCCCGGCTGCCGGCTCGGTGAGGTCGATCTCCCCGGCGACCGCCTCGCGCAAGGTGACCTGGCCGCCGATCACGTTCTCCCAGGTCGGCGACGTCGCGTCCTCGAGGTCGGCCACCCAGACCGCGGCGCCCGAGCCCAGCGCGTCGACCGCCATCTTCGGGGTGGGGGGCCCGGCGATCTCGACCCGCCGGTCGATCAGGCCGGGGGCCGGTGAGGCCACCCGCCAACTCCCGTTCTCACGGATCGCCCGGGTCTCCGGCAGGAAGTCCGGGCGCTCGCCGGCGGCGAAGCGCACCGCCTGCTCCCGCCGACGGAGCCGCTCCTCCTCCCATCGCCCGACGAAGGCCAGGTGCAGGTCGGTCAGGAAGTCGAGCGCCTCGGCGGTGAGGATGTCATCGGAGCCCGCCGGCCCCGAGGCGGTCAACTCGACGCGATTCGCCAGCACCGTCGCGCTCACGCCGAGACCCTCACTGCCACCGTGCTCGCGCCCATCGTGGTGTTGCCCTGAAGCTTCACTGTTTCCTTTCGTGTGAGTACACACTGCGCTCCGACTGTCGCCTCAGCGTGGCAATCGCGAAATGGTGGGTCAAGCGTTGTTATCGAGGGAAGTCATGCGAAAGGCGGAGGGCCCGATTGCGAAGGTTGTGAAGGTGGCGAGGTGAACCGTGATGCCTGCGACGGGCAGGTCGGCGAGGCGGCACTGGCCGCTGAAACGGCATGACAATTACTATTCCGCCGACTGCGCGCTCGTGACGGGCGGTGGGGTGGACCGGGCTGACACGCGTGTCAAGGGTTCTCCCGATCCCGACGACCTTGCTCCCAGATGCCACTGTTCGGACGTCATGAGCCCTCCGCAGGTGTGCATACCGTTACTGTAGGACGCCGACCAGGAGGGTTATTTCTTTCATGTCCCATATCGACATCAGTCCATCCGCCTTGGAGTCATATCCGGACATCTACGGCGGCGAGGTGCTTGCCGCGCTCGAGCACCTCGCGTCGCTCGACGTCCGCCGCGATGAGCTGATGGCGGCGCGGCTCGCGCGGCGCACCGCGCGCGCCCGCAATCGCGAGCGGATCGGGTTCCTGCCCGTCGAGGAGACGATCGAGGGGACCGAGATCAGGGTCGCCGACGCCCGCGCGGGCAACTTCGTCGGCGCGGTGATCCCGCCGGACCTGCGACGCCAGTGGATCCAGGGAACCGGCCCGGCGACCAAGCCGCGCTCGACCACCGCCGCGGGCCTGCGCAACGTCGCCTACGCGATGCTGTCGGGTGCCGACGGCTGGATGTTCGACGGTGAGGACGCCGTCGGGCAGATCGAGACGATGTCGCTCGACAACCAGCGCAACCTGAAGCTGATGATCCACGAGGATCCGCAGTTCCTCGCGGTCGCCGAGCAGGTCGCGGGCGAGATGAACGCCTGGGCCCGGGACTTTCACGGCGAGGAGACGATCGCCGATTGGCGGGAGCAGATCGGCTTCACGACGCGAATCTTCCGGGCGCGCGGCCTGCACCTCGACGATCGTCACGTCCGCCATGCCGACGGCCGCGGTTTCGCCGCGACGATCGCCGACCTGGTCCTCTACGTGGTCAACAACCAGGAGGCGCTGGCGGAGCAGGGGCGCTCGCTGGTCCTGTACATGCCGAAGATCCAGACCGCCGCCGAGGCGGCCTACTGGGCGCAGCTGCTGGACGCCTTGGAGGACCATCTCGGCCTCGGGCGGGGGACGATCCTCGGCTACGTCCTGGTCGAGCAGATCGAGGCGTCGTTCCAGCTGATGGAGATCCGGGCCGCGCTCGGGCCGCACTTCGTCGGCTTCAACACCGGCCGCTGGGACTACATCAACTCGGTCTCCGACGCGCTCGCCTGGGACGCCGACTTCGTCAACCCGAACATCGACGCGGTGACGATGACCTACCCCTACATGGCCGCCTACGAGGACCGGGTCCGCCGCGCGGTCAACACGCCGGACGCGAACGGCAACTTCGCCCTCTGGCAGGGCGGCATGGAGCCGAACATCCCGGTCGGCAGCGAGGCGGGGGTGGAGGCGGCGATGGTCAGGGCGGTCGCCGGCGGTCGCCGTGAGCAGGCGGCCGGCGCCTCGGGCAAGTGGGTCGCCCACTGGAAGATGGTCCACGTGATGCGGGCCGTCTGGGAGGAGGCCGGCGAGGACAACCAGTGCGGCCGCGAGTTCCCGCCGCTCACCTACACGGACGATGACGCCGCCGCCTTGACGATGCTCGGGGACGCGCCGCGGACGGTCCGCGGCGCCCGCGACCTGATCAGCGTCGGGCTCCAGTACGGCAACGCCTTCGGACGCGGCTTCCAGGCCGCGGCGTTGAAGCCCGCCGACTTCTTCGGCGACGAAGACGTGCTCTACCTGATGGAGGACGCGGCCACCGGCGAGATCCGCCTCTCCGTCCTCTGGGAGTGGCTGCACAAGGGCGGCCGCTTCACCGCGGACGATGGGGCGACCGGGGTCGAGGCCGGCGACGCGCTCACCGAGGAGCTGTTCGTCCGCCTGCTCGCCGAGGAGTACGACAAGCTGCTGCGGGCCGAGGACAAGGACGTCCACGACGACTCGAAGACGACGACGCTGCCGATCGCCAGGGCGATCGTCGAGGCCTACGTGCGCGAGCCGGTCAAGGCGCCCTGGTACATCGACCTGCTCAACCTCAACCTCGGCGTCACCGACCTGGGCCTCGCCGAACGGCGCATCCGCGAGTACCTCGACGCCTTCGGCGCCCACGGTACGCGGATCACGCGGAACCTCGACTTCGACCAAAGCCGACCAACGAACGGGAGAGCATCGTGAAATCGCTTGACGAGAACATCGCCGCCGTCCAGGACTACATGGACGGCGATCGCTTCGCCGGCCTGACCCGCCTCTACTCCGCCCGCCAGGTCGCCGAGCAACAGGGCACCATTCCCACCGATCACCGCGTCGCCCGCGAGAACGCCGCCGCGTTCCACGCGCGGCTGCGGGAACTGTTCTCGGCAAGGGGGTCGATCACGACCTACGGTCCCTACTCGCCCGGTCAGGCCGTGACGATGAAGCGGATGGGCATCGAGGGGATCTACCTCGGTGGCTGGGCGACCTCGGCCAAGGGCAGTGCCGCCGAAGACCCGGGCGCCGACCTCGCCGGCTACCCGCTGTCGCAGGTGCCCGACGAGGCGGCGGCGATCGTCCGCGCGCTGCTGACCGCCGACCGTAACCAGGCCTACCTGCGCTCGCGGATGAGCCCGGAGGAGCTCGCGGGGGCGCCCGGGCCGGTCGACTACCGCCCCTTCATCATCGCCGACGCCGACACCGGCCACGGCGGCGACGCCCACGTCCGCAACCTGATCCGGCGGTTCGTCGAGGCCGGGGTCACCGGGTACCACATCGAGGATCAGCGGCCGGGGACGAAGAAGTGCGGTCATCAGGGCGGCAAGGTGCTGGTCGGGATCGACGAGCAGATCAAGCGCCTCAACGCCGCCCGCTTCCAGCTCGACGTGATGGGCGTGCCCGGGATCATCGTCGCCCGCACCGACGCCGAGGCCGCCAACCTGCTCGACAACAGCGGCGACGAGCGCGATCACCCGTTCATCCTCGGCGCGACCTCGCCCGGCGTGCCCTCCTACAAGCTGGCGACGCTCGCCCTGATGCGCCTGTTCCACGATGCGGGGGTCGAGACCCTGGACGGCTTCCGGCTCTACCGGGTGACCGACGCGGAGTACGCCGAGGCGGAGGCATGGTTGGCGAAGACGGGCCTCAGGGACCGGGCCGAGGCGGCCGCGGCGAGCGTCAAGGATGCCGAGGAGCCGCGCGTCGAGGCGGCCTACGACGAGGTCGTCGACGCGATGGTCGGGCGGTGGGAGCGCGACGCCGGGCTGATGACGATCGGCGAGGCGGTGCTCGCCGCGCGGGCGGTCCTCGAGGAGGACGGGGGCGAGGAGCCTCCGATCGGCGCCGAGGACTGGGCCGAGTTCGCGAGGACCGCGTCGTTCTGGAGCGTCCGCGAGCGGGCCCGGGAGCTGGGCATCGACTTCCACTGGGACGCCGAGGTCGCCCGCACGCCGGAGGGCTTCTACCAGGTCCGCGGGGGCCTCGAGTACGCGATCCGCAGATCGCTGTCGGTGGCACCGTACGCCGATCTGATCTGGATGGAGACCGCCTCCGCCGACATCGGCGAGGCACGCGAGTTCGCCGCGGCGATCCACGCCGAGTTCCCCGACCAGATGCTGGCCTACAACCTGTCACCGTCCTTCAACTGGGACTCGACGGGGATGAGCGACGACGAGATGCGCGCCTTTCCCGGTCGGTTGGGCGAGGCCGGGTTCGTGTTCAACTTCATCACCTACGGCGGCCACCAGATCGACGGGGTGGCGGCGGAGGAGTTCTCGAGCGCCCTCCTGCATGACGGCATGCTGGCCCTGGCGCAGGTGCAGCGGAAGCTTCGCCTGCTCGAGTCTCCCTACCGCACGCCGCAGACCCACGTCGGTGGTCCGCGGCTCGACGCCGCCCTGGCCGCCTCCTCGGCGCGCACGGCGACCACGAAGGCGATGGGCAAGGGCTCGACCCAGGTGCAGCACCTGGTGCAGACCGAGCTGCCCAAGCGGGTGCTCGAGGAATGGCTGGCCGCGGCGAGCGAGCACAACGGGCTCGGCGAGACCTTCTCGGTGCGGCTGAGGCCGAGTCGCGAGGGCGCCGACCTGCTCGAGCTGGAGGTGCTCGACCGGGCCGGGGAGAAGAAGTTGAACGTGGTCTTCGCCCCGACCCACGACCGCAAGGGCCGGGTCATCCTCTCGGTCCGCGACCAGAACACCTTCGACCACACCTTGCGCCGGCGACGGTTGATGACCCTGGTCCACCTCTATCTGCTGGGTCGGTACAAGGTCGGCTCCGTGCACTACGTGGCGCCGACCGACGACAACGCCGCGCAGTGCGCCCGGATGAAGGCGTGGGGCATCTACGACGAGGTCGGCAACGAGGTCGGCCAGATCATCGTCGCCCGGGTCGCCATGGACACCGTCGCCCGCTACGTCGGCGACGAGGACGATCTGGTCGGCAGGCTGATCCGCAAGGAGGACGCGCCCGCCGGCGCGGTCGCCGTCTGATACCCACCGGGACGACCCACTCGGCCCTACGAAGGTCCGCGGGGAGGCGCAGGTCCCGTCACGAGGACCCATTGGACGTCACGGTCCGTCCCGACCTCCTCGTCACGCAGATCCACCTGCCGGACCGTGACCCCACCCTGGGGGGGTCAAGGTCCGGCAGGCGGATCTGCGCGATCGCGACG
>DASZUW010000240.1:0-2258 GCA_035547475.1 Solirubrobacterales bacterium | reverse complement strand
TCCCGAACCCCCGCCCCGGGCGCCGGCTTCACCGCCCCCGAACCCCGGCCCCGGGCAGCCGCCCCCCCTCAAGCCTCGCAATAGGACCGCAGCATCAGCACCGGCACCTTGGCCTTGTGGAGGACCTTCTCGGAGACCGAGCCGAGCAGGGCGCGGTGGACGCGGCCGTGGCCGTGGGAGCCCATCACGAGGAGGTCGTACTGGTCCTCGGCGACGACCTTGAGGATCGTCATCGCGATGTCGCCGTGCTCGAGGCGGGTGGTGACGCCGATGTCGTTGGGGATCTCGCGGAGGGCGTCGCGGATGATCTCGTTGTGGGACTCGTCGGTCTCCGGCGGCGGGGCGACGCCGGGGCCGACCGGGGTCGCCTGGTGGGGGACGACGCTCAGGAGGGTGACCTTCGCGTTCTGGTCCCGGGCCAGGGTGATCGCGTGGCGCAGCGCCGTCTGCGAATCGGCGGAGCCGTCGAGCGCGACGAGGATGTGGCGGTAGACGCTCACCTCACTTCGTCCCTCAATTTGTCATTGCGTGATGACAAGTCTCCCCAACCGTACACGGCCGTCCCCATGAAGCTTCCCCGCCCGCACTGTAGTCGCCTGGCGCCCGCCCTGAATGCGTCGTTTGCAGGCGATTACTCAGGGGACTTGCGCAATTCAAAACCGGTGTTATGCTGCGCGACGAATCGAGCAATCAGGGGACTCGATGTTTACCGCTTCGGGGAGACTGAGGGCGCGGTTCGCATAGCCAGCACCAGTGCCTTAATCGGTTAAAGGACCGGACTTGTAAGCCGGTGATCCGGGTTCGAGCCCCGGCTGGTGCATTTCGACAATTCGGATTCGTCCGGGGGGACGGGGCTATGGCAGGGAATCTTTTCGACAGCATCGACGGGGTGGCGGCGGGGGAGTCCGCCGCCGCTCCGTGGGCCGCCCGCTCGCCGTATCGCCCCGAGGACGGGCGCGACCTGATGCTGGTGCCCCGCGTCCGCGACTGGTCGGGGGACGCGCCGTCGCGCGAGGCGCTCGCGCGGATCGCCGCCGACCCCGCCGTCGAGTCGATCGTCGAGCGCGCCGGCGGCGTCGACGTCCGCCTCGCCGACGACTGGATCGAGGCGCGCGGCGAGGCGCTCGAGGAGGGTGCCGACCCCGCCGCCAACCGCGACCTCGCCGCCGGCGAGCGTTACGCCGTCTACTTCTGGGGCGCGAACACGACCAAGGCGCTCCACGTCGGGCACCTGCGCAACCTGGCGCTCGGCAACGCGATCGCCGCCGGCCTGCGGAGCGCCGGCGCCAAGGTGGAGAACCGCAGCCTGATCTGTGACGTCGGCCGCAGCATGGGGGAGGCGATGGCGGGCGTCGTCGCCTCCGGGCGCGCCGACGACGAGCTCGGCGCCGAGAACGGCGGCGGCGAGAAGTCCGACCACTTCGTCGGCCTCTGCTACGCCGAGTACGTGAGGTCGGGCCGCGACGACCTCGGCGACGACGGCGCCGAGGACTCGGTCGCCCGCGAGTCCGCCCTCTACGACGACAAGGCCGACGAGCTGATGATGCGCGTCCTCGCCGGCGACCAGCGGGCGCTGGAACTGTGGTCGAAGACGCGCGCCTGGGTGATCTCCGGCCAGCGCAAGACGCTCGCCCGCCTCGGCGTCCCCTTCGACAAGGTGATCTTCGAGTCCGACTTCCTGCCCGAGGTGGCCGAGCTGACCAACCTCGGCCTGGCCGACGGGACGCTCCGCCGCCGCGAGGACGGCATGGTCATCTACCCGACCGAACGCGAGGAGCTCGAAGAGATGCCGCTGGTCCGCGCCGACGGGCTCCCGACCCAGCACATGCGGGCGCTCGCCTACTGGGCGGCGGCGCCGGAGCTCGACGGCCTCACCTCGCTGCAGGTCTGCGGCACCGAGTGGGTCGCCCACGTCACCTGCCGCCGCCAGTTGCTGGATGTCCTCGCCGGCGCCGATTCGAACGGCCACCCGAACCCCGTCGCGAACGGCAACGGGCGCGGCGGGCCGCCGACCCACGACGTCTTCCACGGGATGGTCGCGCGCTCGAACGAAGCCGTCAGCTCCTCCAAGGCGGGCGCGCTCCTGATCGACGACCTGGTCGAGTGGGCGGAGGACCGGCTCCTCGCCGACCCGCAGCTGGCCGCCGTCCGCGCCGCGCACCCGCAGCCGGACCGCATCGCCGCGCGCGTCGTCCTCGCCTACTTCCTCCTGCAGCCGACCTCCAAGCGGGTCGAGTTCGAGCCGGAGCTCCTCTTCG
>DASZUW010000239.1:0-2123 GCA_035547475.1 Solirubrobacterales bacterium | reverse complement strand
CGGCCGGTCCAGGCGGTGCCCTCGGGCAACGGCGCCGCGGCGGCGCCTAGCGGACGATCCGCCCGCTGACCCGGAACGGCGTTTCTTCGGTCAGATAGCGCCAGTCGAGGCGGCGGGCGCTGTAGCCGGCGGCGGTCGCGTCGGCGTTGACGACGACCGCGGTGATGCGCTGGAAGCGCGCCGGGTCGGTGAGGCGCGCGGTGAGCGTGCCGCCGGCCCTCGAGTAGGCGACGGCTTTGACGGTGCGCCCGCCGCGTTCGGAGCCGATCCGCCCGACCAGCGCCAGTCCCGCCGCCACGCCGGCGGGCGCGGTGACCTGGACTTCGACCGCGCGCCCGCGCGGCGCGTGGACCCGGAGCAGGGTGAAGGTGGTGTGGTTGAGGTGGCGGGTGACGGGCGCCGCGCCGAGCACCAGCGCGCCGCGCCGCGGCACGTCCGGATAGAGGTAGCTCTCGCGGAAGCCGATCCCGGTGCGCCACTCGGCGACGTCGGCGGCGAAGCGGGTGAAGTCGTGGCCGAAGCTGGAGTGCCCGGCGGCGCGGATCGCCCGTTCGTAGGCGGCGACCGCGAAGCCGTCGGGGCGCGTCCGCGCCGCGTCCGCCCAGGCCCGGCGGATCAGCGCCCGCCCGTAGTGGTGGGCGAGCCACTCGTCCCACACCGCGCTGCCGTACTCCTTGATCGAGGTCGCGGTCAGCGGCGTGTCCCACAGCCTCACCCAGTGGCGGACGTAGCGCAGGTAGTCGTCGATGCCGTTGTAGACCTGGTCCTCCATCCAGACCGCGGTCGACTCGGCGAACCAGGGGTCGGCGTAGGCGTCGTAGCCGAACTGGAGGATGTGGTCGTACTCGTGCGCGATCGTGACCTTGAGGTCACGGCCCTGCGTCGTGTGCGGGAACTCGAAGGGTTCGTAGTCGTTGTCGAGGACGAGATAACCGTGGAGGTGGCGCGCGGCGCGGTCTCCGCGCCCCGGCTGGCCGCGGTCGGGCGCCGCGTAGCCGAAGAGCCGCGGGCCGATCTCGGCGAGGTAGACGTCGGTCTTCCCCTCGCCGCCGCCGAGCGCCCCGTCGGAGAGCGGCTCGCGCCAGCCGAGCTTGTCGTTCTCGACTTCGTGGACGTGTTCGCCCACCGCCAGGACCCGTTCGACGTAGTCGGGGACGCCGTCGCCGTCGGTGTCCTCGAGCCGCGGGGCGTCGAGCCCCTGGTCGACCCAGTGGACGCAGAAGTGCGCGCCGCAGTCGGGGGACCGCGGCGCTTCCGGGACCGTGTAGGAGTTGCGGCTCGGCATCACGGCCGTCCCCGGGCGTTCGAAGGGGCGCGCGGCGGCGGCCGCGGACGGGGCCAGGAGCGCCGCGGCGAGGGCCGCCGCGGCGATCGCGATGCGGCGCGCGAGCATCCGCGGCACCCTAGCCGGCTTCCTTGAAGCGTTCGGAAAGATCGGTCCGCCCCGCGGCCGGGGATACTTCAGGATTCCCCCGATGCGCATCGCCCTCGCCCAGATCAACCCCACCGTCGGCGACGTCGACGGCAACGCGGCGAAGATCGCCGCCTGGATCGGCCGCGCCCGCGAGGCCGGCGCCGAGCTGGCGATCTTCCCCGAGCTCTGCGTGCCCGGCTACCCGGCCGAGGACCTCTACCTGAAGCGCCATTTCCTCGCCGCGAACGTGGCGGCGGTCGAGGAGCTCGCCCGGGGGGTCGAGCCGGGCATCACGGTGATCGTCGGCTTCGCCGAGCCGGTCGAGGGGGGCGGCGACCATCGCCACGCCTACAACTCGCTCGCCGTCCTCGCCGACGGCGCCGTTCGGCGCGTCTACCGCAAGAACCGCCTGCCGAACTACTCCGTCTTCGACGAGCAGCGCTATTTCGTGCCCGGGGACGACGGTGACGTGGTCGAGGTCGCCGGGACGCGCGTCGGGCTGACGATCTGCGAGGACGCCTGGGCTCCCGGCGGCCCCGGCCAGGCCGAGGCCGACGGCGGCGCGCGGATCGTCGCCAACCCATCCGGCTCGCCCTACCACCGCGGCAAGGGGCAGGAGCGCGAAGAGATGTTCGGCGAACGGGCGCGGGAATACGACTCCTTCTTTGCCTTCGTGAACCTCGTCGGCGGCCAGGACGAACTGGTCTTC
>DASZUW010000238.1:0-4329 GCA_035547475.1 Solirubrobacterales bacterium | reverse complement strand
CGCCTACAGCGCCGGGATGTTCCACCTGATGACCCACGCCTTCTTCAAGGCGCTCCTCTTCATGGCGGCCGGCTCGATCATCGCCGCGATGGCGAACGAGCAGAACATCGACAAGATGAGCGGCTTCGGCAAGGCGATGCGCCTCACCTCGGTGACGATGCTCTGCGGCGGGCTGGCGCTGGCCGCGTTCCCGCTCACCTCGGGCTTCTTCTCCAAGGACGAGATCCTCGCCTACGCCTCCGCGCGCGGCGGGATGTACCTGATCTTCACGATCCTCGGGTACCTCGGCGCGCTGCTGACCGCGATCTACACCTTCCGGCTGATCTTCCGGGTCCTGCGCGGCGAGCCCTGCGCCGAGGCCCGGCACCTGATCGACACCGGCCACGTCGTCCACGCCGAGGCGCCCTTCAACCCGGCCACGGGCGAGACCGAGGACACCGACGTCGGCTTCCCCGGCGAGGAGCACCACATCGCCGAGCAGTCGCCGCCGATGAAGCTGGCGATGGGCGTCCTCGCCTTCCTGGCGCTGTTCGCCGGGTTCGTGCAGGTCCCGGGCGTCGACAAGATGGTGACCAACTTCCTCGACCCGGTCTTCGCCGACTCGCCGCTCGCCGCGATCGAGCCGTCCAACACGGCGGCCTGGATCGGCCTGGCGATCGGTGCCGCGATCTCGCTCGCCGGGATCGGCATCGCCTGGTGGCTCTACGTCGCCAGCCCGGCGACGCCGCGCCGGCTGCAGGAGCGCTTCGCCGCGGTCCACACCTTCCTCTACAACAAGTGGTACTTCGACGAGGCGATCGACGTCCTCGTGGTCCGCCCGGCGCTGGCGGTCGGCCGCTTCGCCAACCGGATCTTCGAGCGTTACGTGATCGACGGGGCGATCACCGGCGGCGCCGAGGAGACGGTCGGCCGCGCCGGGGCGATCGTCCGCACGTTCCAGAACGGCGTCGTGCGCACCTACGGCCTCTTCCTCGTCTTCGGCGCCGTCGGCCTGGCCCTCTACTTCCTCATCCAGCAGTCATGATCAACGCGCTTCTCTGGATACCGCTCGCGGTCGGCATCGTCGGCCTCTTCCTGCCGAGGCGGATCGTCGGCTGGTGGGCGACGGCGGGCGCCGTCGCGACGCTGGCGGTCGGCGTGATCATGGCCTTCGGCTTCGACAACGGCGTCGCCGGGCTCCAGGACACCGTCGACACGACCTGGATCTCGGGCCTCGGCGTCGACTACAGCCTCGGGATCGACGGGCTGAACCTCTTCCTGGTGCTGCTCACCGCGGTGCTCTGGACCGGCGGGATCGCCTTCGCGGCGTTCCGCGAGCAGGAGCGGCCGCAGCTCTTCTTCTTCCTGATGCTGGCGGCGGAGACGGCGACGCTCGGCTCGTTCCTGGCGCAGGACCTGCTGCTCTTCGTCCTCTTCTTCGACCTGATGCTGGTGCCGTTCTACTTCCTCTTCGGCGCCTGGGGGGTCGATCGCACGGCCGAAGGGGGGCGCACGGCGCCGGCGGCGACGCTGAAGATGATGATCTACACGCTGATCGGCTCGCTGCTGATGCTGGTCGGCGCGATCGCCACCGCGATCATCTCCGCGCACGGCGGCCACCTCACCTTCTCGATCGAAGCGATCGCCCACCAGGGGGTGCCGCTCGGCTCGCAGCGCTGGATCTTCTGGTTCTTCGCCGCCGCGTTCCTGGTGAAGATGCCCGCCTTCCTCGTGCACGGCTGGATGCCCGACGCCTACCGGGCGGCGCCGCTGCCGGTCCTGGTCGTCTTCTCGGGGGTGCTGGCGAAGGTCGGCGCCTACGGGTTCCTGCGCGTCGTGCTGCCGCTCTTCCCGGAAGCCACCTCGCAGTTCCAGACGATCATCCTGCTCGTCGCCCTGGCCTCGATCCTCTACGGCTCGGTGATGGCGTTCACGCAGACGAACATCAGGCTGATCGCCGGCTACTCATCGGTGGCGCAGCTCGGCTTCATCACCGCCGGGATCTTCGCCCTGCGGGCCGACGGCTCCGACGGGGCGATCCTGCAGATGGTCAACCACGGCCTCGTCGTCGCGCCGATCTTCATCATCGTCGCGATCCTGGTCGAGCGGACCGGCACCGAGGACCTGCGCTCGATGGGCGGCATGGCGATGCGGGCGCCGGTGCTCGCGGCGCTCTTTTTGATCGTCGCCCTGGCCACCCTGGCGATGCCCGGGTCGGCCAACTTCATCGGCGAGTTCTACATCCTGAACGGGCTCTTCCAGTCGAAGATCGTCTTCGCCTTCATCGCCATCTCCGGGGTGGCGATGTCGGCCTACTACGCGCTGCGCCTCTACCAGGGGACGATGCACAACCGCAGGCCGGACGGCATCGCCTCGCGCGAGATCAGCCTCCGCGACGGCGTCGTGCTGGCCCCGCTGGTGCTCTGCATCCTGGCGCTGGCGCTCTACCCGCAGCTGATCCTCCACCGCGCCGACCCGAGCGTGCAGCAGTCGGTCGCGGCCGTGACCGAAGGGGAAGGCGGAACGGTTGTCACGACTGAACGCGAGGTGCCGGAATTGCAGGTGATCAGGTGATGGCAGGCGACGGCTTCGTAGCACCCCACGTCGACTACGCCGGGATCGCGCCGGTCATCGCGCTGACCGTCGGCCTCGTCGTGATCCTGATGAGCGGGGTCTTCTCGACGACCCGGCGCTGGGCGCCGGGCCTGGCGGTGCTGACCCTGGGCGCGACCGCGGGGCTCCTGCTCTGGCACTGGAACGACCGGATCGACCTCGTCTCGGGGGCGCTGCGGGTCGACAACCTGGCGACCTCGATCTCGCTGATCGCGATCGCCAGCGCCTTTACCACGATCCTGCTGTCCGTCCGCGAGCGGGCCGCCGAGGAAGCCGGGCAGGGCGAGTACCACGCGCTCCTGATCGGCTCGGTGCTGGGGATGGTGCTGCTCTCGGAGGCCGAGAACCTCGTCACGTTCTTCGTCGCGATCGAGACGCTCTCGATCCCGCTCTACATCCTCTGCGCGACGAACCTACGCCGCGAGGGGTCGCTGGAGTCGGGCCTCAAGTACCTGATCGTCGGCTCGCTCGGCTCGGCGACGCTCCTCTACGGCATGGCCTTCATCTACGGCGGCACCGGCTCGACCGACTTCGCCGGCATCGCCCACGGCATCGAAGCGAAGGGGATGCTGCACGACCCGCTGATCCTGATCGGCATCGCGCTGGCCGCGGTCGGCCTCGCCTTCAAGACCTCGATCGCGCCCTTCCACCAGTGGACGCCGGACGTCTACCAGGGAGCGCCGACCCCGATCACGAGCTTCATGGCGGTGGCGACGAAGGCCGCGGCGTTCGCCGTCTTCGTGCGCTTCTTCGTCGTCGCGCTCGGGCCGGAGACCGGCGACTGGCAGACCGGCCTCGCGATCCTCGCGGCGATCTCGATCGTCGTCGGCAACGTCGGCGCGCTCGGCCAGGACTCCCTCAAGCGCCTCCTCGGCTACTCCGGCGTGGCCCAGGCGGGCTACATGCTGGGCGGGATCGTCGTCGCCAGCGAAAAGGGCCTCAGCTCGCTGGTCTTCTACCTCGTCGCCTACCTCTTCATGAACCTGGCCGCCTTCGCCGTCGTCGTCGCGCGCGAGCGCGAGACTCCCTTCGGCGACGACATCCGCGGCGTGCGCGGCCTCGGCGCCGAGCGCCCGGCCCTGGCCTGGCCGCTCACGAT
Source organism: Solirubrobacterales bacterium (assembly GCA_035547475.1). Lineage (GTDB taxonomy): Bacteria > Actinomycetota > Thermoleophilia > Solirubrobacterales > 70-9 > VAYN01. Next base: position 638 of record DASZUW010000238.1, on the reverse strand, counting down.
CTCGATGCTCGCCCTCGCCGGCCTCCCGGCCACCGCGGGCTTCATCGGCAAGCTCTACCTGATCGAGGCCCTGGTCGAAGGCAGCTACACCTGGCTCGCCGTCTTCATCGCCGTCGGCACGATGATCTCCCTCGCCTACTACCTCCGCGTCGTCGCGGCGATGTGGATGAGCCCGGGGGAGAGCGCCGCCGCCGCGGGCCCGGCTGGAGCGCCCGCCACGACCCCGGTCATCTCCGGCGCCTCGCCGGAAGCCGACCCGGTCGACCCCGAAGCCGGCCGCCGCTGGTACCTCGTCGCCCCCGCCGTCCTCGCCGCCGCCATCACCGTCTTCCTCGGCGTCATCCCCCAGCCGCTGGTCGACTTCGCGACCCACGCCGGCGCCTCGCTGTTTTAAGCGCCCTGTGGTGGATAGCGGTCGCCCGGGGCTGGTCGCGCCGGTCGTTCCCCATCGGTTAGGAATCCCGGCATGGGCGTCCTGCTGACCGCCGCGCTGATCGTCGCCGGCACCGCGGTCGGGGTCGGCGCCGAGCACCGCCATCCGACCGCCGCGGTGGCGCTGGCGCGCCGCCTCCTCCGCCTGATCCTCTACTTCGCGGTCCCGGTCATCATCTTCTTCAACCTGGCGAAGGCCGACATCA
>DASZUW010000237.1:0-4437 GCA_035547475.1 Solirubrobacterales bacterium | reverse complement strand
GGGAGCAGGTGTGGAGTTCCCGGCGTCTTCGTCACGGCGCCTCATCTCGGTGACGGATCCGTGCGTCGTCCTTGGGCCTTCCGTCGCCCTCCCGTCACCCTGTGGCCAGGGTCCTGATCCGCTCCCCGTGGACCCGGCCCGCCCCCCTAAAGCTCCCGGATCACCCGGGCCGGGTTGCCCGCGGCGACCACGCCGGCCGGGATGTCGCCGGCGACGACGGCGCCCGCGCCGATCACCGAGTCGGAGCCGATCGTCGAGCCCTTGAGGATCTTGGCGCCCATGCCGACGAAGACGTTATCGCCGATCTCGACCGGTGCCATGGCCGGGCGGCCGCCATGACGGCGGTCGGGGTGGAGGTCGTGGAAGTTGCTGTCGGAGATCTCCACGTTGGCGCCGAAGAGGCCGTTTGCGCCGATCCGGATCCCCGGTCCCTCGCTCTTCAGCATCAGGTTGTTGTTGAACTCGGTCCGGTCGCCAATCTCGATCGTGGCGTCGGGGGCGCTGACCTCGACGTGGCAGTAGCCGGCGTAGAAGAGGGGCGAGGAGCGCCAGCCGAACTGCACGCCCTCGCCGAGCTTGACCGTGCCGCGGCCGACCCAGAGGACCGGCTGCAGGACGATCGGCTCACCACCCTGCGGGCGACAGGTGGAGAGCGCCCGGTATTTGAGGATGCGCGGCCGCTGCGCCAGACCGCTCAGCGACGGCACGCGGAGCAGGCGGCGCGCCGCGCCCCGGGGTTCGGGCTCGACCGGGGCGGCGACGGGGGCGGGGCTTTCGCGGAGGGACTCCACCTCACCCATGCAACGTCCCGGGCGACACCGGGCTTCCGGCACCGGCCGCAAGAAGGCGCCCGGGCGCGGCGTTGCTTTTTCGTGAGCACGATCGGTTCAGCGCGTTCGGCTGCCACCGCGGCGCCACGAGGCGAGGAGGACCCGCGCGGGCGTCCCGACCTCTCGATCATCGTCGTCACCCACAACGGTCGCGAGCAGGCGCTCACCACCCTCGAGTCCGCGTTCGGCGCCCAGGGCTGGCTCGACGCCGAGTGGCTGGTCGTCGACGCCGGCTCGACCGACGGCACGCCGTCGGCGATCGCCGACCGCTTCCCCGAGGTGAGGCTCTTCTGCCGCGAGAACCGCGGCTTCGCCGCCTCCAACAACGTCGCCCTGCGCGAGGCCCGCGGCCGCTACCTCCTGCTGCTGAACCCGGACGTCGAGTTTCGCCACGGCTCGCTCGCCGAACTGGTCGCGGCGATGGACGCCCGTCCCGAGGTCGGCCTCGCCAGCGTCATCCAGAGCGACGCCGACGGCCGCCCCCTACCTTCGATCCGCCGCTTTCCCTCGCCGCTGCGAAGCCTCGGCGAGGCGCTCTTCGCCGAGCGCTGGCCGATCGGCCGCGGCCTGCAGGAGCGGGTCCTCGGCGGCGCCCGCTACCAGCGCGCCGGCACCGCCGACTGGCTGGTCGGCGCCTTCCTGATCGCCCGCCGCGAGGCGGTCGAGGCGGTCGGCCCGCTCGACGAACGCTTCTTCCTCTACTCCGAGGAGTGCGACTGGGCCTACCGCTTCTGGCAGGCCGGGTGGCAGGTCGAGCACCTGCCCAACCTGACCGTCGTCCACCACTGCGGCGGCGGCTCTTCCGGCGCCCTGAAGCCCCAGCTCACCTACTCGCGGATCCTTTTTGCCGAAAAGCACTACGGCCGCGCCAAGGCGACCGGGATCCGCGCCGCGCACGCGCTCCGGCACGCGATCCGCGTCGCCGCCCTCGCCCCGCTGGGCATCTTCTCGATGGCCCGTCGCGACCGCGCCCGCCACGAGCTCGCCGGGCTCCGCGTGGCCCTGGGCGCCTCCGGCCCCCCGCTCGGCCCTTCCTAGGCGAGCGACAGCAAGCGCCGGCCACCAGCCCCGGCACACGCCGGGACCCGCCGGGACCCGGCCATGGTTCCGTGAGGGGGACATAACAATTTATTAACGTGTCCATACCGGGTATCGCTAGGATATGGGTCCAATTTTCTTATCCAAGGTCGGGGGAGGGGGCTCGTCCGGCCGATGGGAGGCCACATGCACGCGTCTCGTTCAGCTCGCGGTCTGACCTGTGCCCTGCTGCTCGCCGCGGCCTTCGCGGCGCTGTGCGCTCTCGCCTCCGCGGCGACCTCGCACCGCCCGGGAACCCTCTCCGAACGAAGGCAGGCCAAGGCGCGGGCGCCGCGCCTGCAGGAGCGGATCCCCGCGACCGGCACCCGCGACGACCGCCGGCGCCAACACAAGCACCGCAACCGTCGGCGCCACCACCGCCGCCACAAGGCCGGCGTCCACACCGGCGCCTCCGAATCCGCCGCCCGCAAGCTGGACGACGCGATCGTCGCGCGGACCCCCGCAGGCACCCGCGGCGAGGCCGCCGACGGCGTCGTCGAGCAGGACTCCGGCAAAGCGCCCGCTCCCCCGGCCCCCGACGCGCCGACCTCGCCTCCGCCGGCGGTCGAACCGGAAGCGCCCGCCGCACCGCCGATCGAACCCGTCCGCAGCTCCGACTGCTTCACCTCCCCCCACGTCTGCGAATTCCCGGACCCGACCAACACCGGCGTCCCGGCCGGCGTCCTCCTCACCCCGAGCGGCTCGATCTCCGTCAGCCAGCCGGGCAAAGTCATCTCCGACATGGACGTGACCGGCACGATCGAAATCAACGCCAGCAACGTCACGGTCGAAGACACGCGGGTCACCCAGACCTCGAGCTGCGGCACGACCAGCACCTGCGGCAACTTCGCGATCAAGATCGCGGCCGGCGTCACCGGGGTGAAGATCGCCCACGTCGAGACCGCGACCACCCAAGGCGCCACCTGCGAGCACGACATCCGCAACACGGGCGGCGAAGTGACGATCGAAGCGACCTACATGCACGGCTGCGACGGCAACGTCTACGCGGTCGGCCCGACCGTGCTGAAGGACTCCTACGGGGTCGCCAAAATCGAGATCTCCAGCGACCACATCGAGAACGTCTACTTCAACGAAACCCGTTTCACCGCGATCCACGACACGCTGCTCAACCCGGTCGGCCAGACCGCTGTCATCTTCGGCAACTCGGGCGGCGGCACCGACGTCACCAACTGCTCGAACCAGCTGACGATCCAGGAAAGCCTCCTGGCGGGCGGCGGCTACTCGATCTACCCCTGCGCTCATTCGTCGCGGCCCGGCTCGAGCACGCTGAACGTCGAGGGGAACCACTTCGCCCGCTGCCGCTCCGCCGAAACCTACGAACCGGACGGCGGCCACCATCCTTGCTCCGGCGGGCCCGATTCGAGCGGCTACTACCCGAAGTCCGGCTCCTACGGGATCGCCACCGATTACTACCAGGGGACCGGGGTCTGGCGGGGGAACGTCTGGGACGACGACCTCAGCAGGGTCTGCATCACCGGCGCGAGCAGCGGCTGCGAATGATGACGGCGGCGCTCGCAGCGCGTATGCTCAACTCGATCCGCGGTCGATGTCAATTTCGTTCGTCATCGCGGCGATCGTGGCGGCGATCGGTTCCGCGCCGGCTCGACCGCTCGACCACCCTCCCGTAAAGCAGGCACACTGCTTCAAATCGCCGCGCGCCTGCGGGTTCCCGGCGCCGAGCACCACCGGCGTGCCGAAGGGCGTGGCGCTGAAGCCGAGCGGCTCGATCCAGGTCACCGACGCGGGCAGCGTCGTCTCCGGCGTCGAGGTCACCGGGACGATCGAAATCCTCGCCGACGACGTCACGATCGAAGACTCGCGGGTCACCCAGGACACCACCTGCGGCTCGACGGAGCCCTGCGGCAACTACGCGATCGGGATCGGACCCGAACTGACCGGGATCAAGATCGAGCACGTCGAGACCCGCAGCGCCCCCGGCCAGACCTGCGAGCAGGACGTCCGCAACACCGGCTCCCAGGTGAGCATCGTCGGGGCCTACATGCACGCCTGCGACGGCAACGTCTACGCCGCCGGCCCGACCAGGCTGAAGGACTCCTACGGCAAGGCGAAGATCGCGATCGCCACCGACCACATCGAGAACGTCTACTTCAACGAAACCCGTTTCACCGCGATCCACGACACCCTGCTCAACCCGGTCGGCCAGACGGCGGTCATCTTCGGCAACTCGGGCGGCGGCACCGACGTCCGGAACTGCTCGAACCACCTCACCGTGGTGAACAGCCTGCTCGCGGGCGGCGGCTACACGCTGTACCCGTGTGCCCACTCCGAAGAGCCCGGCTCGAGCACGCTGGACGTCGAAGGCAACCACTTCGCCCGCTGCGCCTCGAAGGAAGGCTACGAACCGAACGGCGGCCAGCATCCCTGCGTCGGCGGGCCCGATTCGAGCGGCTACTACGCGAACTCCGGCGCCTACGGGATCGCCACCGACTATTTCCCCGGCCCCGGGGCGACCTGGCGGGGGAACGGCTGGGACGACGACCTGGCCAAG
>DASZUW010000236.1:0-3732 GCA_035547475.1 Solirubrobacterales bacterium | reverse complement strand
GCCGATCACCTCGACGATGGTGCAGACGTCGCCGATCTCGCAGTCGTCGCCGTAATCGGCCTCGATCGCTTCCATCTGCTCCGCCACGACTTTGCCGATCTTGCTCTGGTCGAGCATCAACGCCTCCTGTAGTTAGCCGGTTCGGCTTGACGATAGCCGTCGGCTACCCGTCCCCGGCGCCTCTCGCCCTGCTCGGCCTCCTCGTCGGGACCTTCGGCACCCTCGTGGGGGCGGGCGGCACGACGGCGCTGCCGGGGCTCGCGGGTCGCCTCTTGCGCCGCGCTTGCGTGACCGGGCCGGTCGATTCTTCTTCGCCGGCTTCTGCGACGAAAAGTCCGGGACCGAGCGTCGGCACTCCTTCTTCGGCCGCGTAGCCGGTCGGTTCGACGCCGAGCATCCTCGCGAGCGTCTTCGACAGCGTGAAGTGGTTGGCGTATTCGGCTTCTTCGACCTTCCCCGGTTCCACCATCGGCGAGATCATCAGCAGGCCGACCTTGCCGCCGCCACCGGTTTCGCGCACCGATTCTTCGGTGTAGCTGGTGGCGGCCCGCTCGAGCGGCGATTCTTCGACTTCGGCGGCGGGCGGTGGCGGCAGGTTCGGATATTCCGGCGCCAGGCAGCAGGCCCTCTGGTCGAGGTGTTCGCCGCTCTGCGGCGCCTGCGCGGAGGTGATGAGGATGAGGCCGCGTTCTTCGTAGGCGGGCGAGGCCATGATCGCCGGCACCAGCGTCTTCAGCTCCGCGGCGACCCCCTGGGCGCCTTTCGGCGCCCCCGGTTCGCATTCGACCTCGCCCCCCGCATGGCAGACGTCGGGGAAGATCAGCGACAGCGCCGGCGTCTTCTTCTTCGCCGCCAGGTCCTTCGACAGCACTTCGAAGCCGACGTCGTGCTTTTCGCATTCCGCGCCCGCGGCGATCGCGCTGAAGTAGACGACCGGGTTGCGCCAGGTCGCGTACTGGTCGCCGGCGGTCGGGACCGTCGTGTCGGGGGCGCCGAGCGTGGGCTTGCGGCAGCGCCACGGCTGGCCGATCGCGCCGCCGTCTTCCATGCCTTGGACGTAGGCGCGCCAGCTCACCTCCTGTTCGGTCAGCTCGGAGGGGAGCGATTTCACTTCCTCGCCGTAGACGCAGCCGTCCCCTTCCACCTGTTCGCCGAATATGGAGACGGTGCCGGGGGCGATCGGGTCGTAGTTCGGACAGTTGGCCGCCGTTTCCGGCGTCGGGCCCTGGCCGCTCAGGAGCGCGATCTCGTTGGCGAGGACGCCGCTCGTCACCCCGTAGTAGTTCGGCACCAACTCGCCCTTCTTCGGCAACACGCGCGAGAGGTAGGGCGAGGCGGAGGCGGCGCCGAAGGTTTCGTCGTAGCCGCCTTCGCCAAGCATGATCAGGAACGCGTGTTTGACTTCCGGCAGGGTTCCTTCTTCGAAGGGGTTTTCTTCTTCGCCTTCTTCGGGGTTGAAGGGGACGAGTTGCGGTTCTTCGGTCGCTTCTTCCGGCGGGAGCGGCGCTTCTTCGACCACTTCTTCGGGCAGCGGCGCTTCGGCGAGGAATTCTTCGGGGGTCGCTGCCGGCGCTTCGGCGAGTTCCGGTCCCGCTTCGGCGGTTTCTTCTTCTTCTTCGGGCTCTTCCGCGGGCGGCGCTTCGGTCGCGCGACCGGGCAACTCGAGCAGGATCGTCGACAAGGGGGCCGAGGAGGCGATTTCGCTCATCGCCGAGCCGAGCCCGACGCCGAGCGCCAGCATCCCGATCACCGCGATCGCGATCGCGGGCGGCGAGGGTATCCACGACCATGCGCCGCCCTTCCCCGCGGATCCCGCGCCACCGCGGCCGCCGCCGCCTGCGGCGAATCCCGGCCCGCCGGCACCACCCCCCGTCCCCGCGGCGCGCCGACCGGCCACCGTCCCCGCCACCGCCTCGGGCAGGCGCCCGCGCCGCGCGCCGCACCCCAGGCAGTAGCGCTGGTCCGCGGCGAGCGGGGAGCCGCACTCGGCGCAGCTCCCGCGCGAGGCCCCGGGGACCTCGTCCCCGCCGGGCCCGGTCGGCCCGGGGGTCTGGTCGTCGGTGCGCTCGCTCACGTTTGGGCGCGATTATCGGACCGCCCACGGGGGCGGATGTGAAGATTTTGCATCGACGCGGAATCGCTTCCGAAGCGGCTTCGCGGCGCTTATTCACAACTCTTAAACACCGCCGGGGCCGAGCCATCTGAAGATGGCCGCGTGAGTGCCGGTCCCGAGCGAACCGAGCCGGCGGCGCCGGCTCCATCCACGACGCCCTTCGAGCCGCCGACGACGCCTGACCTCGCGCCGCCGGCGGGGCCGGGAGCGGCGAAACCCGCGCAGGCGACGCCCCCGCCGTCCCCGCCCTCGCCGGTCACGACCTCGATGGCCGCGTTCGGCAGCAACGAATCGTGCCCCAACTGCGGCGCTCGGATGGCAAACGACCAGCGCTACTGCCTCAACTGCGGCCACCGGCGCGGCGACCCGCGGCTGCCGTTCATGGACGCCGTCGTCTTCATGGAGTCGATGAGCGCGCCGGGCGGGGGCGCCGGCGTCACGCCTCCTCCCCCACCCGCCGCGCCCGACGATGGCAACCGGTGGAACGCCAACGCGGCCCTGATCGCGGGGGTCGCGACGCTGGTGCTGGCGATCGGCGTCGGCTTCCTGATCGGTCGTTCCGGCCACGAGGACGCGCCGCAGGCGGCGGCGCCGCAGGTCATCAAAGTCGAAGGCGGCACGGGCGGTGGCGGCGAAGAAACCGGCGCGGCGGCACCCGAAGAATCGAGCGCCGGCAAGCACGAAGGCGGCAAATCGAAGGGCGCCAAGAAGGGCGGCAAGGCAGCGATCAAGACCGAAAACGCCGGCAAGGCGACCAAAAAGGCCGAAGCCAACGTGCAGGAAGGCGCGCACGGCCAGACCGAAGCCGTCGAAAAGGTGCTCCACACCGAAAACGGCGTCGAACTCGAAACCGAAGTCGAAGTCGGCGGCAAGTGCAAAGAAGGCACCGCCGGCTGCGAAGGCGGGAAATTCACTGGGAACTTCTTCGGCGAATGAGGCTGCTCGGTCCGAAATCCAAGTCGCGCGACGGCGCGCGCAAGTCGCCGCCGCCTCCCGGCGCGCCGCCGCCCAGCATCCGTCCCGCCGCGGCACCGACCGGCACCACCGTCCGCGCCGGCGGCCTCCCGCCGGGCAAACCCTTCGGCTCCGCCCAGGGCGAGGAGTTCATCGTCGACCTCAGGCGCCGCCGCGAGCAGCTCATCGCCCGCGTCGCCGAGCTCCAATGGGACCTCGGCGGCCTCACCTACGAGATGGCGATCCGCAACAGCATCCGCGTTGACGTCCTGGTCAAGCGCGCCGCCGAGCTCCAAGACGCCGACGCCGAGCTCAACGAGGTCGAACGCATCCTCCGCATGGAGGAGTCCGCCACCGCCGGCTCCTGCCCCTCCTGCGGCGCCCCCCACTCGAGCGGCGCCACCTTCTGCTGGCAGTGCGGCAAGCCCCTCCTGGAGCAGGTCTCCGGCGACACGATCCTGCGGCGGTAGGCGGGCCCGCAGGCCGGCGACGGAAACCTCGAGGGGCGCGGCTGAGGGACGCGGCGCTCGCAAGCTTGCGCCCGGGGGTTGACGGGGGCCAGGGAAGGGACGGCCGGGTGATCGGGGGGAGGAGAAGGGACCGGGGCCGCAGGGTGACGGGAGAGGGACGGAAGGCCCACGGACGACGCACGGATCCGTCACCGA
>DASZUW010000235.1:0-4489 GCA_035547475.1 Solirubrobacterales bacterium | reverse complement strand
CCACGACGCCGGTGCGCTCTTACCGCACCATTTCACCTTTGCCTGTACGCGGCTCACGTGTGGCCGCGCCATCGGCCGTGTCTTTTCTGTGGCACTTTCCCGCGGCTTTCGCCGGGTGGGCGTTACCCACCGCCCTGCCCTATGGTGTCCGGACTTTCCTCGAGGCGGATTTCTCTCCGCCCCGCGTCCGCTCGGCTCGCCCTATCGATGTTAGACCGCGGGCCGCAAGCTGCAACCCACGCGGTCGGCGTTGCCTTCGGTCGGTGTCGCCCTAGACCTTGCGGAAGACCCCCACCACCTTGCCGAGGATCCGCGCTTCGGTCGTGATGATCGGCTCCATTTCCTCGTTCTCGGGCTGGAGGCGGATGTGGTCGGGCTCGCGGAAGTAGCGCTTCACGGTCGCCTCCTCGCCGATCAGGGCGACGACGATCTCACCGTCGTTGGCATCGTCGGCGGGCCGGACGATCACGTAATCGGCTTCCAAGATCCCGGCGTCCTTCATCGATTCGCCGCGGATCTGGAGGATGTAGTCGCCGTCCTCGCCACCGATCACATCCGGGACTTCGAGGTATTCCTCGATGTTCTCTTCGGCGAGGATCGGGGCGCCCGCGGCGACGGAGCCGACCAGCGGGATGCCGCCGTTCGGCTTCACCGCGCTCACCGCCCTGTCGACGCCGGTCCTCAGCAGCTCGATCGCCCGCGGCTTCGACGGGTCGCGTTTGAGCAACCCCAGCTTCTCGAGATTCGCCAGATGCGCGTGCACCGTGGAGGAAGAGTGCAGCCCGACCGCTTTCCCGATCTCCCGCACGGTCGGCGGATAGCCGGTCTTGGCCGCGTACTTGCGGATGAAGTCGAAGATCTCCTTCTGCCGCTTGGTCAGGTCAAGGTCCATCTTGAGCTCCGTTTTCCTCCGTTGCCAGGGTTCCGAGTGAGACGAACACCTGTTCGCAGAGACTACCCCCTCCACCGGACGCCCGCAAGCCGCCAAGGCACGCGCGCCCCGAACCCTTAGAATCCCCGGTCCCACGAGCGGCTGTGGCGGAACTGGTAGACGCGCAAGGTTGAGGGCCTTGTGGGTGGAAACACCCGTGATGGTTCGACTCCATTCAGCCGCACTGGCGAAACCCCGCGACAGGCGGGGTTTCTTCGTTCAGGGAGTCCAGTCGACGTCGCGGACGTAGCGCGCCGGGTTGCCCGCGACGAGCGTGCGGGGGGCGACGTCCTTGGTCACGATCGATCCGGCCGCGACGACGGAGCCCTCGCCGAGGGTGACGCCTTTCAGGACGATGGCCCGCGCGCCGATCCAGACCCGATCCCCGATCGTGATCGGGTGGGTGGGCGTCCGGCCTTCGCCGGTGGAGTGGGAGTCGCTGTCGCGGATGAGCACTTCGGGGCCGATGTGGGCGTCCAGGCCGATGGTCACGCGCTCGAAGCAGGAGAGGTTGCCTCGGTTGTTGATCCCGACGCCGCCCTTGAGGTCCAGGTGAGCGTCCGGGCCGACCACGACCGAGGCTCCCGAGGCGATCTTGAACTCGCCGTTCACCGTGCATCTGCCGCCCCGCTCGACGATGAAGGTGGTCGGCTCGAAGAAGGCGCCGGGCCAGCGGAAACCGACTTCCAGGCGACCGCCGCCGTCGATGTCCCCGTCGATCCTGACCCGCGCCTTGCGGAACGGGACGACTTCCGCGTCGCGGTGCCGCAGCCTGGCTCGGACGGCCTGCACCCACGACAGATCTCTTTTGTGCATCGAGCGACTCCAGGGGTTCGAGGGTGTCCTGCGCTGACATGTAAACGCCGCTCGGGGAGAGGATCTTGCGGCCCCTCGGTTCGACCGGGCGCGCATCGGAGACCGGCGCCTTCCACGTTGCCGGAGTCCCGGCGATACTTGCCGCCGCGGCGGGGTTTCCTGGGGACCCGGCGTTACACTCGGGCGCCCGGGCCGGTGGCCCGATTGCAGGGAAATCGTGACGTTCGACCGAACGGAGGACAATTTGAAGAGCTCCACCCGTCGGCACCGCACGACCCTCCTCGCCACCCTCGCCCTGCTCGGCTCGCTGGTCTTCGCGGCCGCCGCGCTCGCCTCCGCGCGCCCCGGCTCCGCGCCGGACCCCGAGGCGACGGCCTCGGTGATCGGCGGCCACGACGCGAAGATCTCCGAATACCCGTCGCTCGCCTTCATCGAAGGGGTGCAGGCGACGGCCGGCTACGCCTGCACGGGCACGGTCGTCGCGCCGCGGGTGATCCTCACGGCGGGCCACTGCGTCGAGGACATCGAATCCAGCTCGATCGTCGAGCCGAAGCTGATCGCGGTGGCGACCGGGGTCTCGAACCTGCGAAAGATCCAGCCGGCGCGGATCAGCCAGGTCGAACGGGTGCTGGCCTATCCCGGCTTCGACCCGACCCAGCTCCACGGCGACGCCGGGCTCTTGATCCTCACCGCGCCGGTGAGCGCGCCGCCGATCGCGCTCGCGACCGGCGCCGACGCGGCGCTCTACGAACCGGGCGACCAGCTGACCGTCGCCGGCTGGGGCATCGACAACCGCAGCACCGGCCACGCCCCGAACCAGCTGCAGGCGGCGACCGTCCCGATCGAGGAAGCCTCGCGCTGCAAGGAAGGCACGCGCCGCTTCTACCCCTTCTTCGACCCGAGCCGCCAGATCTGCGCGCTCGACTCGCCGCACTTCAAGATCACCACCTGCCACGGGGACTCGGGCGGGCCGGCGATCGCCACGCGCGCCGACGGCACCCCGATCGAGGTCGGCGTGACGAGCCTCGGCGACGGCTCCTGCAACCCGTCAAGCCCGGCGGTCTTCACCCGCGTCGACCAGATCTCCTCCTGGGTGGAGAGCTGGATCGCCGCGGTCGAAGCGGGGGCGCCGGCGCCGCCGGTGAAGGTGCCGAAGGCCCACATCCCGCTGCTGACCCGTGAGCGGGCGGAAGAGATCAGCGGCCTGGCGATGGAAGAAGCGTTCGGGTCCGCGTTCGTCCACGGCCAGGAAAAGACGATCAAGTGCCGGCGACAGGCGAAGGCGCGGCTGAGGTGCGGCGTCACCTGGTTCCAGGGACCGAACGACTATTTCGGCAAGATCACCGTCTTCTTCGCGATCCGCCACAACGTCGTGCTCGCGGGCGTCCACTACACGCTCCACTGGGTGAACGACCAGTGCTACTTCCACAGCGGCAACCCGGCGGCCTGCCCGGTCGAGACGAAGAAGAAGTGACGACCGCCCGGCTGTTCCTTTCGCGCCTCATACGCGCAAAAGGAACAGCCGGCGCGCTACCCCCGGCGCGGCGGCAGCCAGACGAAGCGCTTCGACGCCACCGCGGCCCCCAGCACCGCCCAGCCGAGCAGGATCGCGAAGTCGACCAGGACCGGCCCGGCCGGGACCGCGCCGACGTAGGCCCGGTGCACGAGGTCGGCGACGTGCTCGACGGGGAAGACCTTCGCGACCACCTGCAGCACGGTCGGCAGTTCCGCCAACGGGATCCAGATCCCGCTGATGAAGAACAGCGGGAAGGTGATGAGCTGGATCATCGGCTGCGCCGAGTCGGCCGAGTCGGCGAAGGTGCTGAGCGCGTAGCCGAGTCCGCAGAAGGCGAAGGCGCCGCCGATCACCCCGAGCACCAGCGCCGGCCAGCCCGCGGCCGGGATGCGGACGTCGAAGGCGATCGCGCCGACGAGCAGGAGCAGCGCCACGGTGCCGACCGCCATCAGCACGACGGTCAGCGACTGGCTCGCGATCAGCGCCCACGCGGGCATCGGCGTCGCGCGGCGGCGCTTCAGGATCCCCATCTCCCGCTGCTGGACGACCGAGGCGACCAGCATCGCCAGCGTCGACAGCGTCAGCGAGAAGACGATGACGCTCGGCACGAAGAACTGTCGGTAGTCGATCTTCACCCCGTTGACCGTGGTTTCGCCGCCGTTGAAGACGCCAGCCAGCAGCGCCAGCAGGATCAGCGGGACGACCACCGTGAACATCCGCGCGCGTTTGTTGCGCAGGAAGGCGCGCAGCTGGAAGCGGGTGACGTGCAGGGCCAGGTCCATCAGGCGACCTCCTCGGTCGGGGCGCCCGCCGCTTCCGCGGTGAGGCGCAGGTAGACGTCCTCGAGGGTGGGCCGGCGCACCTCGAGCTCGCCGACCTCGATGCCGCGCCCTTCGGCCCAGGAGCCGAGCCGGCCGAGGTCGGCCAGCGGCGCGGCGCTGTGCAGTTCGATCCGCCCGTCGCGACGCCCCGGCTGCATCAGCGCCAGCAGGTCGTCGGGCAGCTCCCAGTCGGAGGTCCCGGGCGGCAGGCTGAAGATGATCTCCGAGGCGGCGATGTCGCGGTGGCCGATCGTCGCCGGCGTCCCCTCGTCGATGATCCGCCCGCCCGCGATCACCGCGATCCGGTCGGCGAGCCGCTCCGCCTCCTCCATGTAGTGGGTGGTGAGGAAGATCGTCTTGCCGAGGTCGCGCAGCCCGTCGAGCATCTTCCAGGCGTCGCGGCGC
>DASZUW010000234.1:0-8798 GCA_035547475.1 Solirubrobacterales bacterium | reverse complement strand
TTCTCGCTGCCGAGCCCGCCGGCTTTCTCGGCCTCGCTCACGCTTCCACCTTCCCGGCCTTCTCCTTCGCGTTCGCGGCCGCGTACGGCCGCACCGGGCAGGCGGACTCGTGCGCCTGCCCGACCTGCTCCAGCTTCATCGAGATCGACTCGCAGCCGGGGCGCGCGTGCTCGCAGCGGGGCGCGAAGACGCAGCCGGGGATCACGTCGGAGAGCTCCGGCGGGTGCCCGGCCAGGGCGGCGCGCCGCCGCACGTTGCCGGCGGAGTCGAGCTCCGGCACCGAGCTCAGGAGCGCCTTCGTGTAGGGGTGTTCGGGTTCGTGGTAGATCGTCTCCACCGGCCCCGACTCGACGATGTGGCCGCCGTACATCACCGCCACCCGGTCGCAGGCCTGGGCGATCACGCCGAAGTCGTGGGAGACGAGCAACATCGCCATCCCCTCCTCGGCGCTCATCTGCGCGAGAAGCTTGAGGATCTGCGCCTGGGTCGTCACGTCGAGCGCCGTGGTCGGCTCGTCGGCCAGCATGAGCCGCGGGCTCGACGCGGTCGCGATCGCGATCATCACCCGCTGGCACATCCCGCCGGAGAGCTCGTGCGGATAGGCGCGGTAACGGTGCTCGGGATCCTCGATGCCGACCCGCTCGAGCAGCGCCAGCGCCTCCTTCTTGGCGGCGTCGCGCTTCATCCCCCGGTTCACCTTCAAGGTTTCGGCGATCTGCGCGCCGACCCGCATCGTCGGGTTCAGCGACCCGAACGGGTTCTGGTAGATCATCCCGACCGAATGGGCGCGGAAGTCGCGCAGCTGCCGGGTGCCCAGCGACATCACGTCCTCGCCGTCGAAGCGCACCGACCCGGCGGCGATCTCGCCCGGCTCGGGGACCATCCGCATCACCGCCCGGCAGGTGAGGCTCTTGCCGGACCCGGACTCGCCGACCAGGCCGAGGACCTCGCCCTGCTCCACGGCCAGGTCGACGCCCTTCACCGCGACCAGCCGCTGCCCGTCCTCGCCGGGGAACTCGATCCGCAGCGAATCGATCTCGAGCAGCGCGCTCATCGTCCACCCCGCTCGAGGCCGCGGTCGGAGAAGCCCTCGCCGATCAGCCCGACGCCGACGCCGAACAGCACCAGCACCAGCCCGGGCAGCGTCGCGATCCACCAGGCGGTCAGCAGGTACCCCTGGCCGTCGGCGATGATCGAGCCGAGCTCGGCGGTCGGCGGCTGCACGCCGAAGCCGAGGTAGGAGAGGCTGGCCAGCAGGATCAGGTTGCCGATCAGGTCGATCGTCGAGTAGACGAGGCACGGCCGGATCACGTTCGGCAGCCCGTGCTTCAAGATCGCGCGCGTCTTCGAGTACCCGAGCGCGGTCGTCGCCATCATGTAGGGCTGCTCGCGCACGACCAGCATCTCGGCCCGGGCCAGGCGCGCGTAGAGCGCCCAGGCGGCGAGCGGCACGCCGATCAAAAAGCCCTCGACGCCCGGCCCGACGATCGCCACGATCGCCATCACCAGGACGATGAACGGGAACGAGATCATGATGTCGGCGAGGCGACTGACGACCATGTCGACCCAGCCGCCGAAGTAGCCGGCGACCGCGCCGACGATGACCGCGAACGGTAGCGGCACGTAGGTGACCAGCAGGCACAGGACGATGTCGAGGCGCAGGCCGTAGAGCGCGCGCGAGAAGACGTCGCGGCCGGTGTCGTCGGTGCCGAACAGGTGCTGGGACGAGGGCGAGGAGAGCAGCGCGAACGGGTCGAGTTCGTTCGGCCCGTAGGGGGCGATCAGCGGCGCGAAGAGCGCGGCGAGCGCGAGGATGCCGACGATCACGGCGCCGACCTTGACCGTGGTCGGCCAGCGGCGGATCGAGCGCCAGAAGCCGCGGGCGCGCGAGCCCTCGCGGGGCACCGCGACGTCGGCCGGGGTGACGGGCGTGACGCTCAAGATTTACCCGCCAGTCGGATGCGGGGATCGAGCCAGGCGTAGGCGACGTCGGTCATGAACCCGACGATGACGACTACCGCGCCGGAGAGGAAGACCAGGCTCTGGACCAGCTGGTAATCGCGTTTCGACACCGCCTGGACCAGAAGCGTCCCCGCGCCGGGGATCTGGAAGACGTTTTCGATCAGCACCAGGAGGCCGACCATGAAGCCGAAGATCGAGGCGAGGATCGTGATCACGCCGATCACCGAGTTGCGCATCGCGTGCTTGAAGACGACGCGCGCTTCGCCGTAGCCGCGCGCCCGCGCCGCCTCGATGTACTCGCTGTGCAGCACCGTCACCAGGCTGGCGCGGAGGTTGCGGACGATGATCACCAGCAGGCCGAGGCCGAGCGTCAGCGCCGGCACGGTCATGGTGCGGAGGATGCCGCCGACGCCCGTCTCGTACCCCGACACCGGGAACCACTTCAGCTCGAAGCCGAGCAGCAGCGCCAGCATCAGCCCGAGCCAGAAGGGCGGCATCGCGAAGGTGAAGGTGGTGAGGACGCGGATCGCGTTGTCGGCCACGCCGCCCTGGCGGACCGCGGCGACGACCGCCAGCGGCACGCCGATCACCAGCGCGATCAACAGGCCGTAGCCGATCAGGATCGCGGTCGGCGCGATCCGGTTGCCGATCAGTTCGGCGACGCCGGAGCTGAACGCGGTCGAGTGGCCGAAGTTGAAGGTGACGATGTTGCCGAGGTAGAGCCAGAACTGCGCGGGCCAGGACTTGTCCAGCCCCCATTCGTGGTGGAGTTGGGCCACCGCTTCCGGCGTCGCGTGGACGCCGAGCTGGATTTTCGCCGGGTCCCCGGGCACCAGGTGGATGATCAGGAACGAGAGCAGCGCGATACCGATCAGGACCACGATGCTGACCATCAGGCGTTTGATCAGATAGACGAGCATCGTGGTCCCTCGGTAACTCCTTCAGCGCTCCCGGTCAGGACCCGGCGATCCAGGTTTCCTGCATCTGGTCGACGCCGAGGCCGTTGGCCTTGGTGCCGCAGACGGTCGTCTGGTGGGCGTTGATCAGCGGGAAATCCATCACGTTCAGCGAAGGCATTTCTTCGTCGAACAGTTCCTGGATCACTTTCCATTCCGCTTTGCGCGCGCCTTCGTTCGTGCTGGAGACGAATTTTTTCACCAGCGCTTCGGCTTCCTTGTTCGTCCAGAACGATTTGAACCCGTCGAGTTCGGATTCCGGCAGCGCGTAGAAGGACGCGTACTCGTCGGGCACCGGGACGTCGGAGGTGGTGCCGGTGAACGGGAAGGTGAGTTCGAATTCCCCTTCCAGCCACTGTTCGGCGATCGTCGCCGCTTCCAGTTCTTCGAGCTTCACGTTGACGCCGATCTGGCCCAGCTCCTGCTGGATCAGGAGCGCCATCTGCTTGAAGTAGTCGAAGCCCGCCGGGTACTGCAGGCTGACCGTGAAGCCGTTGGCGAATTTCGATTTCGCCATTTCTTCCTTGGCCTTTTCGACGTTGTATTCGAACGGCGGCACTTCCTGGTCGGAGGCGTCGAGTTCGAAGTTCTGGATCACGCTGTTCGGCACCGTCCCGGTCCCGCGGAACACCGTTTCGTTCAGCTGCTGACGGTTGATCGCCAGGCTGAGGGCGCGGCGGACGTGGACATCGCCGAGCGGCTTCACTTTGGTGTTGGTCACCATCAGGATCTCCTGCGGCAGTTCGATCTCCTGGACCGCCAGGTTGGAGTCCGACTGCAGCGATTCGACCTGGGCGAACGGCACTCCGTCGATCATCTGCGCTTCACCCGATTTCAGGGCGAGGACGCGGGTGTTCGAGTTGGGGACGAAGTTCCACCGCATCGAGTCGAGGTACGGCTTCCCCTTTTCGTAGTAGTAGGGATTCTTTTCGAACGTGATGTGGGACCCGTTGGCGAATTCCTTGACGATGAACGGGCCGGTGCCGACCGGGTGCTTCCAGTAGGCCGGACCTTC
The DNA here is from genome assembly GCA_035547475.1 of Solirubrobacterales bacterium. Classification (GTDB taxonomy): domain Bacteria; phylum Actinomycetota; class Thermoleophilia; order Solirubrobacterales; family 70-9; genus VAYN01. Next base: position 4,865 of record DASZUW010000234.1, on the reverse strand, counting down.
TGCTTCCAGCTTTTCTTTGTCGACGATGAACGCCGGGAAGATCGCCAGGTTGTAGAGGAACGCGGCCACCGGGTGTTCGAGCTTCACGACCACCGTGGTCGGGTTCGTCGCCTTGGCGCTTTCCATCCCCGCGGCGACCGCCGCCAGCGAGATGTTCACGTCCGGGTCGGCGAACTGTTCGAGGTTCCACGCCACGTCTTCCGCGGTGAGCGGCGAGCCGTCGGAGTATTTGAGGCCTTTGCGCAGGTGGAACGTGTAGGTGAGGCCGTCCTTGGAGACGTCCCAGCTTTCGGCCAGGCCGGGAACGACTTTGTCGGCCCCGTTCGGGTCGTTTTTCACGATCCCGCTGAAGATCATTTCCTGGGCGAAGATATCGCCGTTGCCGTTCTTGATTTCGCGCGGGTTCAGGGTCACGGTTTCCAGCTGGCGCGAGTAGACGAGCTGGCCGCCCGCCACCGGTTCCTTTTCGCACGCGGCGTTGGCGGCTTTCGTGCCGCCTTCACCTTCTTTGGCGACCGAGATGGTCCCGCCGCCGCCGCTGGAGCCGCCGCAGGCGCTCACCAGCAGCGCCAACAGGGCGCCCATCGCTCCGATAAGTAAGAGCTTCCTCATGCTTCTCTCCTCTTCTTGGTCTTAACGAGCGGCGCTTGCAACAGCAGCGACACCAGCCTGGACCGCCACGAGGGCCTGGTCAAGGTCTCGTTCGTCCATTGCCGCGGAGACGAACCAGTTGTGCCGGGGGTGGAGGTAGAGGCCGTGCTTCCCACACTCGGCCGCGAAGACGTCGTTCAAGGTCCGGTTCTCGTCGTCGGCCTCGAAGCGTGCGAAGGGCATCGTCGGCGGGCCGGTGACGGAGATCGCGAGCCCCTGCTCCGCCGCCGCCGCGGCGAGCCCCTCCTGGAACCGCGTCCCCCACTCGCGCATCCGCCCGAGCGAGTCCTCGCGCTCCATCAGCTCGAGGGTGGCGAGCCCGGCCGCCATCGCGTCGCCGGTCCACCAGAAGGAGCCGGTGGCGAACACCCGGGCGGCCGCCTCGCGCACCTCCTCCTTGCCGACCAGCGCCGAGAGGGCAAATCCGTTGGCGATCGCCTTGCCCCAGGCGCTCATGTCGGGGGCGACGCCGAACTGGCGCCAGGCGCTGCCGAGCTCCAGCCGCATGCCGGTGCGGACCTCGTCGTGGATCAGGAGGCCGCCGTGCTCGTCGCACAGCCGCCGCACGCCGAGCGCGAACTCGCGCGTCGGCGCCACCTGGTCGGCGCCGCCGGCGGGCTGACGGTAGGGCGAGACGATCAGCCCGGCGAGGTCGTCGGGGTGACGCTCGATCGCCGCGCGGACCGAGTCGAGGTCGTTGAAGTCGAAATACTCGAGGCTGGCGCGGTCGCCGGGGACCGTCCCCTGCGCGTCGGGATTGCACCACGGCAGCGAGCCGTGGTAGGCGCCGTTGGCGACCAGCATCGTGCCGCGGCCGGTGTGGGCGCGCGCCAGCGTGACCGACAGGGTGGTGACGTCGGCGCCGTTCTTCGCGAACAGCGCCCAGGCGCCCTCGTCGACGAGGCTCACCATCTTCTCCGCCAGGTCCACCATCACCGGCGCGGCGCCGGGGCCGCAGTCGACCTGGGCGTGCTGGCGGGCGACCGCCTCCTCGACCTCCGGGCGCCGGTAGCCGATCACCTGCGGGCCCCAGCTGCACATCAGGTCGATGTACTCGTTCCCGTCGACGTCCCAGAAGCGGGAGCCCTCGGCGCGGGCGATGAAGTGGGGCGAACCGGGCCAGTTCACCTGGGGGGAGAAGTGGCCGGCGACGCCTCGCGGCAGCGCCTTGCCGGCGCGTTCGTCGAGTTCGAGCCCCGCTCGGCCCTGGAAGGTAGTGGTCATTGCGGGATCTTAAACAGACGTACGAAATAGAATCAAGGTCTTATTTCAGACGTACGTATAAAATCGCGGCGCGTCGCTTGTACGGGCGGCGCAAAGGGACAGGTCGAACGCAGAGAGGAGAGGTTGTGACCAACCCACTTGACGGGGACCGCTCCGAGCGCGTCCGGGAAGTCCGCGAGCGCGCCGCGCTCGTACGCCGCGAGACGATCCGCCTCGTCGGCATCGCCGGCTCCGGCCACTACTCCAGCGTCTTCTCCTGCGCCGAGCTGATGGGCGCGCTCTACTCCGGCGTGATGCGGCTCGCCGAGGACCCGGACTGGCCCGAGCGCGACCGCCTCATCCTCTCCAAGGGCCACGTCGCCGTCGGCCTCTACCCGCTGCTCGCGCAGCGCGGCTACTTCCCCGAGGAATGGCTCGACTCCTACACGCGGCTCGGCTCGCCGCTCGGCGACCACCCCGACATGCGCCGCATCCCCGGCGTCGACTTCTCCTCCGGCAGCCTCGGCCACGGCCTCTCGATCGGCGTCGGGATGGCGAAGGCGGCGCGGCTGCGCGGGTACGACGAGACCCGCGTCTGGGTGCTGCTCGGCGACCAGGAGCTGAACGAGGGCCAGGTCTGGGAAGCGGCCGGCTCGGCTTCGCACTTCGGCCTCGGCAACGTCGTCGCGATCGTCGACGCCAACCAGATGGGGCTCGACGGGACCACCGAGGAGACGATGTCGGTGGAGCCGATCGGCGGGCGCTTCGAGGCCTTCGGCTGGGAGGCTGTCGAGATCGACGGGCACGACCCGGAGGCGATCCTCGCCGCGGCCGCGGCGCTGCCGCCCGCCACCGGCCAAAAGCCGCAATGCATCGTCGCCCGCACCGTCAAGGGGAAAGGGGTCTCTTATATGGAGCTGTCGCGGACCTGGCACATCGGCTATCTGGATCCCGACGACGCGGCCGCCGCGACCCGGGAGATCGATCAGCGTGGCTGAGCCGGCGCGGGACGACGGGACCTGGGTGGCGCCGGAGCCGAGCGGCAAGAGCTGGGACCTGGCGGGGATGGAAAGGCTCTCGACCTCGGCGGTCGCGGGCAAGGTGCTCGCCGCGATGGGCGAGGAGGACCCCGACATCGTCGTGCTCACCGCCGACCTCAAATTCTCCAACCAGACCGTCGACTTCGAGCGCGCCCACCCGGAGCGCTTCGTCAACGTCGGCATCTCCGAGCAGCACATGGTGTCGATGGCGGCGGGGATGGCGAGCGTCGGCCTGAAGCCCTACGTGGCGACCTTCGCGCCGTTCGTCGGCCTCTTGGCGGGCGAGCACATCCGCACCGACCTCGCCTACCCGGGGCTGCCGGTGCGGGTGATCGCCCACCACGCCGGGATCGCGATCGGCTTCTACGGGACCTCGCACCACGCGACCGAGGACCTCGGGCTGATGCGCTCGATCGCCGGGCTGACCGTCGTCTGCCCCTGCGACGCGACGGCGACCGAGGCGGCGCTGCGCCAGAGCGCCGACCTCCCCGGGCCGGTCTACTTCCGGGTCGGGCGGGGCCGCGACGTCGACGTCTACGACACGCGTCCGCCGGGCACCTGGTGCCTCGGCGAGGCGGCGGTGCTGCGCGAGGGCGGCGACCTGACGATCGTCGCCAACGGCATCACGGTGGCGGCGGCGCTGCAGGCGGCGCGGGCGCTGGCCGCCGAAGGCGTCGAGGCGACCGTCATCGACGCCCACACCGTGCGGCCGTTCGACGGCGCGACGATCGCCGCGCACGCGGGGCGCAGCGGGCGCCTCCTGGTCGCCGAGGAGCACAACGTGGTCGGCGGCGTGGCGAGCGCCTGCGCGGAGGCGCTGGTCGAGCACGGGCTCGCCGGCGTGAGGATGGCGCGGATCGGCATGCCCGCCGACGAGTACTCGCTGATCGGCCCCCCGACCCACCTCTACCGCCACTACGGCATGGACGCCGACGGCATCGAGGCGAAGGCGCGCGAGCTCCTCGCCGACTGAAAGGAGAACCGTGAACCAACTGGAGCAAGCGAAGCTCGAGGTGATCGAGTACGCGAATCGCATGCTGGCCGAGGGCCTCGTGAAGGGGACGTCGGGGAACGTCAGCGTGCGGGTCGGCGACCAGGTCGCGATCACGCCGGGGAGCGTCCCCTACCCGGAGATCACCCCCGACCGCGTCGCGATCGTCGACCTCGACGGCAACCACGTCGCCGGCGGCAACCCCTCGTCGGAGACGCCGCTCCACACCCTCGTCTACCGCGAGACCGACGCCGCGGCCGTCGTCCACACGCACTCCATATATGCGACCACCCTGGCCTGCACGGTCGACGAGCTGCCGGCGGTCCACTACATGATCCACGCCTTCGGCGGCGACGCGGTCGAGGTCTCCGACTACGAGCGCTTCGGCTCCGAGGAGCTGGCGGCCGCGGTGCACAAGGCGCTGGGCGACCGGCGGGGGGTGCTGCTGCGCAACCACGGCGCCGTCGTCCACGGGCCGAGCCTGAGTCGCGCCTACGACCTGGCGGTGCTGCTGGAGTGGCTGGCGGAGCTCTACTGGCGCTCCTCGGTGTTCGGCGAGCCCAGGATCCTCAGCCACGAGCAGCTCGAGGAGGTCGCGACCGAGGCCGCGCGGCGGGCGTACGCCGGGACCGAGCCGGGCGCGGAGGGCCGGTCGTGAGGTCGCCGAAGGTCGTCTGCCTCGGCGTCCACCTACTCGACGTGCTGGTGCGCCACCCGCAGGCGCCGACCCTGAGCCCCGGCTGGCAGCTGCTGGACGACCTGCGGATCACCGCCGCGGGCACCGCCGCCGGGCCGGCGGTCGACCTGGCGAAGCTCGGCGCCCGAGCGATCTCGATGGGCGTGATCGGCGCCGACTTCGAGGGCAACGTCGTCTGCGACCTGATGGCCGAGCACGGCTGCGACGTCAGCCGCCTCGTCCGCGACGAGGGCGGGCCGACCCACGTCAGCCTCCTCTTCATCGGCCCCGAGGGCGAGCGCAA
>DASZUW010000233.1:0-13422 GCA_035547475.1 Solirubrobacterales bacterium | reverse complement strand
ATGGCCCCGCTCCTCGAGGAGCGGGGCCATCGACTCCAAGAAGACGAGGCGGAGGTGCGAGAGCTCCAAGCGGCCTGAGCAGCCGAGCACTTCACCGACGATCGCGGCGAACTCCTACACCACGTGCTGGGACTTGACTCGCACGGGCCGGGTCGCCTCGTGACGAAGGCGCCGCGAAGGCGCCGGGGACGTCACGCTTCTCTGGGCCTTCCGTCACATCCAGGGCCGGGATGGAGGGCCCCACGAGGTGCGGGCGACCTGGGTTAACCCATGCGTAACCCAGGTCGCCCGCGCCTGCGTGCGTGTCGTGCGACACGGACCGAGGCGTGGAGATCCCGGCGTCCTCGTCACGGCGTCTCATTTCGGTGACGGATCCGTGTGACGTCCATGTGCCTTCCGTCGCTCTCGCGTCACCCTGCGGCCACGGTCCCTCGACCTCTCCCCGTGGACCCGGCCGTCCCTTTCCTGGCCCTCGTCCCTTCGGCCCCCGGCGTCCTACCCCCCGCCCCCCTTGGCGCCTCCGACCTCCGCTTCGATCCCCGCGAGCAGCCACTCCAGGCCGATCTCGAACTTCTCGGCGTTCACGCTGAGGCCCATCTTCTTGCCGACGAACTCGGCCAGGTAGGGGTAGTCGCCGCTTGCTGCCTGGGCGGTGATGTAGGCGTCTATTTCGGCGGCGCTCGGGCCGGCGTCGGCGCAGGGGCCTTTGCTCTTGGCCTTGGGGGACATGACCTCCCAGCGGACGAAGCCGAGGGTGTAGGTGTCGACGGCGAGGAGGACGGCGCGCTTGCGCTCGGGGGAGAGGGGGAGCTCGGAGACGGCGGCGAGGGATTGGTCGATGTGGCGGAGCATGTTGGGGCCGAGGTGGGGGCGGTGGAAGGCGGCGGCGATCATCCAGGGATGGGCGCGGGTGGACTCGCGGGTGCGTTGCGCGATCTGGCGGAGGGCCCCGCGCCAGTTGTCGGTGGGGGGGCCGCCGGGGATGATGGCGCCGCCCATGACCTCGTCGACCATGAGGTCGATGAGGTCGCCCTTGCGGCCGATGTGTGAGTAGAGGCTCATCGGGCGGGCGTCGAGCTTGGTAGCAAGTCTCCTTATGGAGACCGCATCCAGTCCGTCGGCGTCGGCGATCTCGATCGCGGCCCTCACGATCGCCTCGCGCGAGAGGGGCTGTGGGCCCGCGGCGGCTTCCTCGTCGCGCGTCCAGACCGTGTCGATCCCCGCTGCCATGGGAAAAGCATACCGAGGCGATACGGCGTACGAGCGTTTGATACGGTGTACGGCGTGAGTCAGCCCGAAGCCGCCGCCGCTCCCGCCGACCCCAACGCGCTCGACCGTGAGACGATGGTCATCGCGACCGTCGTGCTGCTCGGCGCGATCATGTCGATCCTCGACACGACGATCGTGAACGTCGCGATCGACCGCCTCTCGATCGACTTCAACGCCTCGCTGACGACGATCCAGTGGGTCGTCACCGGTTATACCCTGGCGCTCGCCGCGGTAATCCCGGCCACCGGCTGGGCCGCCGACCGCTTCGGCACGAAGCGCATCTACCTCGTCTCCCTCGCCCTCTTCATGCTCGGCTCCGCGCTCTGCGCGGTGGCCTGGAGCGCCGGCGCACTGATCGCCTTCCGCGTCCTCCAGGGCATCGGCGGCGGCATGATCATGCCCGCGGTCATGACGATCATGACCAAGAAGGCCGGCCCCCACCGGATGGGCCGCGTGATGGGCATCCTCGGCGTGCCGATGCTGATCGCGCCGATCCTCGGCCCGATCCTCGGCGGCTGGCTCGTCGACGACGTCTCCTGGCGCTGGATCTTCCTCATCAACGTCCCGATCGGCGTCGTCGCGATCATCGCGGCCTGGATCAAGCTCGAGCCCGACACCGCCGACAAAGCGCACCGCCTCGACTGGCTCGGCATGGCGCTCCTCTCGCCCGGGCTGACGCTGCTGATCTTCGGCCTCGCCGAGTCGGCGGACGGCGGCTTCGGCCAGCTCAAGTCCTGGGCCCCGATCCTCGCCGGCGGCGCCCTCATCGTCGGCTTCTTCTGGCACAGCTGGCGCAAGGGCGACGGCGCGCTGATCGACATCCGCACCTTCACCCACACCCGCGCCGGAGCATCGGCCGGCGTCTTCACCCTGTTCGCGATCGCCTTCTTCGGCGCCCTGCTCCTGATCCCGCTCTATTACCAGACGGTGCGCGGCGCCTCGGCGCTGGAAGCAGGCCTGCTGCTCGCCCCGCAGGGCGTCGGCGCGATGATCACGATGCCGCTGGCGGGCAAACTGACCGACAAATATGGGCCCAACCGCTGGCCCGCCTGCGGCATCCCGCTGCTGGTGATCGGCCTCGCCCCCTTCGCCTTCGTCACCGCCACCACCTCCTATTGGCTGCTCTGCTCGTTCAGCTTCGTCCTCGGTCTCGGCATGGGCCTGTCGATGATGCCGACGATGACCGCGGCGATGCAGGCGGTGCCGCCCGCGGCGATCGCCCGCACCTCGACCGCGATGAACATCATCCGCCAGGGCGGCGCCTCGATCGGCACGGCCGTGCTCTCGGTCATCCTCACCGCCTACATCACCGCCAACCTCGGCCACACGGGCGGCCTCTCGAGCGTCCGCGAAGCGAGCCCGGCGCAGCTCGACGCCGCCCGCGGCCCGCTGGCCGACGCGTTCGCCTCGACCTTCGTCTGGGCTCTGGTGATGCTCGGCCTGGCCTTCATCCCGGCGCTCTTCATGGCGCTCGGCAAGTGGAAGACGGCCGCCGAGATCGCCGCCGCCGAAGGCACCTCCCCGCCCGAGCGCACCCCCGCCGTCCTCGAGTAACCCCCCGCCCCGACGTTGATGGGCCGAAAACTCAACTATGTCTTGAGTTTTCGGCCCATCAACACGCTGTCGGGAGTAGCGTTGGGGGCATGGAGCAGGACGCCGCCCTCGACGCGGTCTTCATGCCGGTCCAGCCGCCCAGCACCTTCGAGGAGACGGTCGAGCGGCTCGGCACCGCGATCCGCCTCGGCCTGCTCGCCCCGGGCAGCCGCCTGCCGCCGGAGCGCGACCTCGCCAAGCAGCTGCGAATCTCCCGCTCGACCCTGCGCCAGGCGCTGACGACGCTGGTCCAGAGCGGCCACCTGGTCTCGCTGCGCGGCCGCAAGGGCGGCACCTTCGTCGCCGCCGAGCCGCCCCTCGTCGACCCGATCGGGGAGCCGCTCGACGTCGGCGCCTGGGAGGTGCTCGACCAGCGGGTGGCGATCGAGGCCGGGGCGGTCCTGCTCGCCGCCGAGCGGGCGCGGACGCCGCGCCTCGACCGCCTCGACGAGCTGATCGAGGCGATGGGCCGCCAGACCGAGGACTTCGAGGAGTACCGCCGCACCGACCTGCGCTTCCACATCGGCCTCGCCGAGGCGGCCGGCTCGCCGCGCCTGGTCGCCGCGATGACCGACGTGCAGGCGCAGATGACCGACCTGATCGCGCTGATCCCCCACCCGCCCGAGGTCCTCGCCCGCTCCAACGAGGGGCACGCGAAGATCGTCAAGGCCCTGCGGCGCGAAGACGGCCCGCGCGCGGTGCGCCTGATCCGCGAGCACACCGAGGGCACCGAGCACATCCTCGCCGGCCTGCTGCCGGCGCGGGCTCAGGACCTGATCCGCTCGCCCGCCTGATCGAAGAGGGGCTCGGTCGCGACCTCGCCCTCGACCCACTCGCCGAAGATCTCGATCGCGACCGCGGTCCCCGGCGCGGCGAGCGCCGCCGGCACGTAGGCGTAGGCGATCGAGCGCCCGACCGTGTAGCCGTAGCCGCCGGTCGTCACCCGGCCGACGATCTCCCCGCCGACCCGCACCGGCTCGTTGCCGAGCGCGACCCGTCGCGGGTCCGCGAGGACGATGCAGGCGAGGCGCCGGCGCGGTCCCTCCTCCCGCGCGGCCACCACGGCGTCGCGCCCGACGAACTCCCCCTTCTCGAGCTTCACGCAGAAGCCGACGCCGCCTTCGTCGGGCGTCTCGTCGGGGGTGATGTCGGCGCCCCAGACGCGGTAGCCCTTCTCCAGGCGCAGCGAGTCGATCGCCCGGTAGCCGCCCGCGACGATGCCGTGCCCGGCGCCCGCCTCCCAGATCGTCCGCCACAGCCCGAGCCCGTACTCGGCCGGGCAATAAAGCTCCCAGCCGAGCTCGCCGACGTAGGTGACGCGGAGCGCCCGCACCGGCACGTCGCCGACCGTGATCTCCTGGAGGCTCATGTAGGGGAAGGCGTCGTTCCCGAGGTCGGCCGGCGTCAGCGGCGCCAGCACGTCGCGCGCCCGCGGCCCCCAGACGCCGAAGCACGCCCACCGCGAGGTGACGTCGGCGATCCGCACGCTGCCGTCGGCGGGCAGGTGGCGCCGCATCCACTCGCGGTCGTGGTTGCCGAAGGCGGTGCCGGTGACGATCCCGAAGCGCTCCTCGCCGAGCCGCGCGACGGTGAAGTCGCACTCGATCCCGCCGCGCCGGTTCAGCATCTGGGTGTAGGTGATCTGGCCGACCGCGCGGGCGACGCGGTTGTCGCAGAGGCCTTCGAGGAAGGCGGCCGCCCCCGGCCCCTCGACCTCTAGCTTGGCGAAGGAGGACTCGTCGAAGATCGCGACGCGCTCGCGGCAGGCGCGGTGCTCGGCGCCGATCGCCGCCGACCAGTTCCGCCCCGCCCAGCCGCGCGGGCGCAGCGCCTCGTCGCCGGCGGCGGCGTTCGACTCGTACCAGTTGACCCGCTCCCAGCCCGATTTCTCGCCGAAGGCGGCGCCGTGCTCGCGGTGCCAGGCGTTGGCGGGGGAGAGGCGCAGCGGCCGGCCCGCGCTCCGCTCGTGCCCCGGATAGCGGATGTCGTAGTAGGTCTCGTAGGTCTCGCGGATGCGCTTGTGGGTGTAGGAGGGCGAGCGGTAGGCGGCGCCGAAGCGGCGGATGTCCATGTGCCAGAGGTCGAGGCTCGGTTCGCCGCGGGCGATCCACTCGGCGAGGACCTTGCCGATCCCGCCCGCGCCCGCCAGCCCGTGCGCGCAGAAGCCGGCGCAGACGAAGAAGCCCGCGACCTCCGACTCGCCGAGGCAGAACTCGTTGTCGGGGGTGAAGGCCTCCGGGCCGTTGATCAGTTTCGTGACCTTGACGTCGGCCATCGCCGGCACGCGGCGCGCCGAGTTGCGCGTGATCTCCGCGAAGCGGTCCCACTCCTCTTCCAGGAGGCGGCCGTTGAAGTCGGGCGGGATCGCCTCGAAGCCGCTCGTCCCGTGGGGGAGGAAGGCCGGTTCTGACCGGCGCTCGTAGCCGCCCATCACGAGGCCGTCGCCGTCCTCGCGGTAGTAGACGAGGAGGTCGGGGTCGCGCAGCGTCGGCAGCGAGCGCCGCCCCTCGCCGGCGCCGCGCGCGTCGCGCACCGCGTCGAGCGGCTGCGTCACCAGGTACTGGTGGGACATCGGCAGGAGCGGGACCCGGATGCCCGCCATGCGGCCGATCTCGGCGGCGAACATCCCGCCCGCGTCGACCACCACCTCGGCGGCGACGTCGCCGCGCTCGGTCCGCACGCCGCGCACGCGCCCGTCGCGCACCTCGATCCCGGTCACCCGCGTCTCGGTGAAGATTCGGCAGCCGCCGCGCCGCGCCCCGTCGGCCCGCGCGTAGGTCAGCTGCGAGGGGTCGATGTAGCCGTCGGTCGGCAGCCAGGCCGCGCCGAGCACGCCCTCGGTCGACAACAGCGGGAAGAGCTCGCGCGCCTCCTCGGCGGAGATCAGCTCCAGCGGCAGCCCGAAGGTCTTCGCCCACCCCGCCTGCCGGCGCAGCTCCTCCATCCGCTCCTCCGAGGAGGCGAGCCTGATCCCCCCGCATTCCGTCCAGCCGGGGTCGAACTCCGACTCCTTGCCGATGCGCCGGTAGAGGTCGACCGAGTACATCATCATCTTCGTGAGGGAGACCGAGCCGCGCAGCTGGCCGACCAGCCCGGCCGAGTGGAAGGTCGAGCCCGAGGTGAGCTGGCTGCGCTCGAGCAGGACGACATCGTCCCAGCCGAGCTCGGCGAGGTGGTAGGCGAGCGAGGTGCCGCCCACCCCGCCGCCGACGATCACGCAGCGGGCGGCGTCGGGGAGCTCACCGCGCGGCACGGGCGTCCTCCAGGAGCGCCTCGAACCCCGGGTCCGCGGCGGCGGCGAGCAGCCGGTCGAAGTGCCTGCGCGCGTAGCCCGCGAAGTCGAAGTCGAGGTCGGAGATCGCGGTCTGCACGACCCCCCACATCGCCTCGCGGAAGTCCGACATCAGCCGCATCAGGCGCAGCGCGGCGAGGTCGGCGCGCGTCGGGGGCGCGCCCAGGTAAGCGGTCAAGAGGGCCTCCTCCTCGGCCGGGCCGAGCTCGTTGTTGACGGCGAAGTTGCCGAGGTCGAACCAGCGGCTGCCCATCCCGGCGTACTCCCAGTCGACGATCCGGATCCCGTCGGGGGAGGCGATGAAGTTGGCGGGGAGGAGGTCGTCGTGGCAGAGGACGGGCGGGCCGGCGGTGAGCGCCGGCGTCGCCTCGATCCGCGCCGCCACCGCGTGGGCGCGCCCGTAGTCGGCGGGGACCTCGCCGCCGCGCGCGCGGGTCGCCGCCGCGTAGTCCTCGACCAGGCGGAAGGCGTCGAAGCGCGTCCCGGCCTCCCCGCAGCCGTGGACGCGGCGGAGCGCCGCGCCGACCTCCGCCAGCGCCGCCGGCCGGCGCAGCTCCGCGGCCTCCATCGTCGGCCCCGGGACGAACGCGGTCACCAGCACCACCGGGTCCTCGAGCGCAGCGAGCACCGCCGGCGCGACGCCCGCCGCCGCGGCCAGCGCGTTCGCCCGGCGCTCGCCGGAGCGGTCGGACCCGAGCAGCTCGGTGTCGTTGCCCGGCAGCCGCACGACGACGTCGCGCCCGCCGAACCGCGCCCGGAAGTTGTGGTTGGTGATCCCGCCGCCGAGCACGCTCGGCTCCCCCTCGGCGGCGCCGAGCCGCGCTTCGAGCCTCTCCACGATGTGTGCCGGCAGGGCCAAGATCCTCCGGAGAAATTTCTCCAAGTTGGCATTGACACGATCCCGGCGCCAAGACTAACCTCGCAGCGAGCCGTTAGGTCGGCTCGGCAAACCTTTTCGGAAGACGGGCGACCACCTCGGGGAAGAGAGGGAACATGGAGAGCAGCAGCGTCCCGGTTCACGACAGCGACGAGAAACGCCTCGCCGAACTCGGCTACAAACAGACGCTGAACCGGGCGTGGAGCGGGTTCTCCAACTTCGCGATCTCGTTCACGATCATCTCGATCCTCGCCGGCTGCTTCACCACCTACGGCCAGGCCTGGAACAACGGCGGCGCGGTGGCGATCTCCTGGGGCTGGCCGCTGATCTCGATCCCGATCCTGATCATCGGCTTCTGCATGTCGGAGCTGGTCTCGGCCTACCCGACCGCGGGCGGCATCTACTGGTGGGCAGGGCGGCTCGGCGGCCCGGTCTGGGCCTGGTTCACCGGCTGGTTCAACCTGATCGGGCTGATCGCGGTGGTCGCCTCGGTCGACTACGCCTGCGCGACCTTCATGAACGTCGTCTTCAGCCTCTACGAAGTGAACGTCTTCGGCGTCAACTTCGGCGACGAAGCGCACGTCCTCACCGAGACCTTCGGCCTCTTCGTGCTGATCCTGCTCCTCCACGCGACGGTCAACATCCGCAACACCCACCTGCTCGCGCGGGTGAACAGCGTCTCGGTGTGGTGGCACGTGCTCGGGGTCGCCGCCATCGTCCTGGCGCTGATCTTCGTCCCCGACGGCCACCGGAGCCTCGGCTTCGTCTTCGGCCACCGCGTCAACAACAGCGGCTTCAGCGACGGCATGTACTGGTTCTACGTGCTGCCGCTCGGCTTCCTGCTGACCCAGTACACGATCACCGGCTTCGACGCCTCGGCGCACATCTCCGAGGAGACCCACGGCGCCTCGACCGCGGCGGCGAAGGGCGTCTGGCGCTCGATCTTCTACTCGGCGGTGATCGGCTGGATCGTCCTGCTGGCGATCACCTTCGCGATCACGAGCTCCGGCGCGGCGACGGAAGCCGAAGGGTTCGCGCCGACGATCCTGGTCGACGCCCTCGGCACCGGCTGGGGCAAGTTCGTCCTCATCATCTCCACGGTGGGCCAGCTGTTCTGCGGCGCCGCCTGCCTCACCAGCGCCTCGCGGATGTGCTTCGCCTTCTCCCGCGACAACGGCTTCGGCAAAGGGCCCTCGTCGGTCATCTCGCGGGTGAACGCGAAGCGGGTGCCGGTCTACGCGGTGCTGCTGATGGCGACGCTGGCGCTGATCCTCACCCTGCCCGCGCTGAAAGGGAAGTCGAACGGCGAAGCGGTCCCGTTCGCCTTCTTCGCGGTGGTGTCGGTGTGCGTGATCGGGCTCTACATCGCCTACGTGATCCCGATCTTCCTGCGCTGGCGAAAAGGTGACGACTTCCAGCCGGGACCGTGGAACAACGGTCGCAAGTACAGGTGGATGAACCTCTTCGCGACGATCTGGGTCGCGATCATCACGATCATCTTCTGCCTGCCGTTCACGCCGGCGGCGGTGCCGTGGGGCGGCGAATTCAGCTGGGAGGCGTTCAACTACGCGCCGCTGACGGTGGCGATCGTGCTGGTCGGCGCCGGGATCACCTGGCTCGCGACCGCGCGCAAGCACTTCACCGGGCAGGTCCGCGAGATCGAGATCGAGGAAGCGCTGGGCGAGAACCCCGACCCGCTGACCTCGGCACCGTAGTGTTCCGCCGGTGACGGTCGAAGAGCTCGAACAGGCGGTCGCCGACGGCGCGGTCGACACCGTGCTGCTGGCGATCGCCGACATGGAGGGACGGCTGCAGGGCAAGCGCCTGACCGCCGGGCACTTCCTCGGCGAGGTGCTGGAGCACGGCGCCGAGGGCTGCAACTACCTGCTCGCGGTCGACGTCGACATGGAAACCGTGGGCGGCTACGCGATGTCCTCGTGGGACACCGGCTACGGCGACTTCGAGATGGTCCCCGACCTGGCGACCCTGCGGATGGTGCCGTGGCAGCCGGGGACCGCGCTGGTGCTCGCCGACCTCCAGTGGGCCGACGGGGCGGAAGTCAAGGCGTCCCCGCGCCAGATCCTGCGCCGCCAGCTGGGGCGCCTCCAGGAGCGGGGGATGAGCGCCAACGCGGCGACCGAGCTCGAGTTCATCGTCTTCCGCGACACCTACGAGGCGGCCTGGAAGAAGGGCTTCCACGACCTCGAGCCGGCGAACCTCTACAACATCGATTACTCGCTGCTCGGGACGGCGCGGGTGGAGCCGCTGATCCGCCGGATCCGCAACGAGATGGGCGGCGCCGGGCTGACGGTGGAGAACTCGAAGGGCGAGTGCAACCTCGGCCAGCACGAGGTCAACTTCCGCTACGAGGACGCGCTGCGGAGCGCCGACAACCACGCCGTCTACAAGAACGGCGCCAAGGAGATCGCCGCCCAGGAGGAGATGTCGATCACCTTCATGGCGAAGTTCAACGAGCGCGAGGGGAACTCGTGTCACATCCATTGCTCGCTCGCGAACGCCGACGGGCGCAACGCGTTCGCCGCCGACCGGGCGCTGTTCGAGAGCTTCGTCGCCGGCCAGATCGCCTGCATGCGCGAGCTGACGCTGCTCTACGCGCCGCACGTCAACTCCTACAAGCGCTTCGCCGCCGGCTCCTTCGCGCCGACCGCGATCGCCTGGGGGGAGGACAACCGCACCTGCTCGCTGCGCGTGGTCGGGCACGGCGAGGGCCTGCGGGTGGAGAACCGGCTGCCCGGCGCCGACGTCAATCCCTACCTGGCGCTGAGCGCGATCATCGCCGCCGGCCTGCACGGGATCGACAACGAGCTGGAGCTGGAGCCGGCCTTCGAGGGCAACGCCTACGAGTCCGACAAGCCGCGCGTCCCGCACAACATCTACGACGCGCGCGCCGCCTTCGCCGCGAGCGAGGTGGCGGCCGACGCCTTCGGCGCCGACGTCGTCGAGCATTATCTGAACCGGGCCAAGGTGGAGATCGACGCCTTCGAGGCGACGGTCACCGACTGGGAGCGCTACCGGGGTTTCGAGCGACTGTGACCGCGCCCGTCGTCGGCATCTGCGCCGCCGTCGAGCGGGTGTCCTGGGGAGTCTGGGACGGCTACGAGGTGACGCTCGCCCCGCGCAACTACGTGCGGGCGCTGCAACGCGCGGGGGCGATCGCGCTGGTGCTGCCGCCCGACGAGGCCGCGGTGCGCGAGCCCGACGTGCTGCTCGACCGGATCGACGGCCTCTTGCTCGCGGGCGGCGCCGACATCGACCCGGCGAGCTACGGCGCCGAGCCCCATCCGGAGACGAAGGGGACCTGGCCGGAGCGCGACGCCTTCGAGCTGGCGCTGACGCGGCGGGCGCTGGAGCGCGACATGCCGGTGCTGGGGATCTGCCGCGGCATGCAGCTGCTGAACGTGGCGCTGGGCGGGACGCTCGACCAGCACCTGCCCGAGTCGATCGGCGACGGGCGCCACCGCTCTACCGCCGGCAGCTTCGGCACGCACCGCGTGCGGCTGGCGGAGGGCTCGCTCGCCTGCGGCGCGGCGGGGACCGACGGGCTCCTGGTGATGTCCCACCACCACCAGGGCGTCGCCGAGCTCGGCAAGGGCCTGACGGTGAGCGGCTGGTCGGTCGAGGACGACATCGTCGAGGCGATCGAGCTCCCCGACCGCCGCTTCGCCCTCGGCGTGGTCTGGCACCCCGAGGAGGACGAGACGTCGGAGATCATCCCGGCGCTGGTCGCCGCCGCGCGGGAGCGACAGGCCCCTCCAGCTGTTCTTTATGGTCGCCAGGGGACCAAAAGGAACAGCGAATGAGCACGCTCGCCGTGATCGAGCCGGCGACGGCGCGGCCGATGGCGGAGGTGCCGCGGGCGGGGGTGGAGGAGACCGACGCCGCGGTGGCGCGGGCGAAGGCGGCGTTCCCGGCCTGGCGCGCGGTCGCGCCGGCCGACCGGGCGCGGCTCATGCACCGGCTCGCCGACGCGCTCGCCGCCGAGCACGAGTCGCTCGCGCGGCTGGAGGCGCGGAACGCCGGCAAGCCGATCGGCAGCGCCCGCGGGGAGATCGGGATGGCGATCGACACCTTCCGCTACTACGCGGGCGCGCCGGAGCGGCTCCTCGGTAAGACGATCCCGGTCGCGGGCGGCGTCGACATGACCTTCCGCGAGCCGCTCGGCGTGGTCGGGCTGATCGTGCCCTGGAACTTCCCGCTGACGATCGCCTCCTGGAAGGTCGCCCCGGCGCTCGCCGCCGGCAACACGATCGTGCTGAAGCCCGCCGAGCTGACCCCGCTGACGGCGCTCGAGCTGGGGCGGATCGCGCTCGCGGCGGGGATCCCGGAGGGCGTCCTGAACGTGGTCGTCGGCCCGGGGAGCGTCTGCGGCAGGCGGCTGGTCGAGCACCCCGACATCGCCAAGATCGCCTTCACCGGCTCGACCGAGGTCGGCCGCGGCATCGCCCGCGGCGCCGCCGACCGGGTCAAGCGGGTGACGCTCGAGCTGGGCGGCAAGTCGGCCAACGTCGTCTTCGCCGATGCCGACGTCGAGGCGGCCGCGGCGGCGGCGCCCTGGGCGGTCTTCGACAACGCCGGGCAGGACTGCTGCGCGCGCTCGCGGATCCTCGTCGAGCGCGAGGTCCTCGACGACTTCCTCGCGGCGCTGCGGCCCGCGGTCGAGGGCATCAAGGTCGGCGACCCGCTCGAGGAGTCGACGCAGATGGGCCCGCTGATCTCGGCCGCGCGGCGCGAGTCGGTCGCCTCCTACGTCGACGAGGACGCGCCGGTCGCGATCCGCGGCTCCGCCCCCGACGGGGAGGGCTTCTGGTTCCCGCCGGTCGTCCTCAGCCCGGTGTCCAACGACGACCGGGCCGCCCGCGAGGAGATCTTCGGCCCGGTCGCCGCGGTGATCCCGTTCAGCGGCGAGGCGGAGGCGGTCGCGCTCGCCAACGCGACGATGTACGGCCTCTCGGGTTCGATCTGGACCCGCGACGGGGCGCGGGCGCTGCGCGTCGCGCGGGCGATCGACACCGGCGTGCTGTCGATCAACTCGAACAGCTCGGTGCGGGTGTCGACGCCGTTCGGCGGCTACAAGCAGTCCGGCGTCGGGCGCGAGCTCGGCCCCGACGCGCTCGAGGCCTACACCGAGCTGAAGAACGTCTACTACGCGACGGAAGGGGGCTGAGATGCCTGGAAGGCTGGCGGGCAAGATCGCGGTGATCACCGGGACGGCGAGCGGGATCGGCGCCGAGTCGGCGCGCCTCTTCGAACGCGAGGGCGCGACCGTGGTCGGCATCGACCTCGACGCCGAGCAGGCCGTCGGCGGGCTGACGATCGCCGCCGACGTCGCCGACGAGGAGCAGGTGCGGGCGGCGATGGCGACTGCGGTCGAGGAGTACGGCCGCATCGACGTGCTGATGAACAACGCCGGCATCAACCCGACCGACGACTCCTCGGTGCTGGAGACGAGCCTCGAGTCCTGGCAGCGCGTGCAGGACGTGAACCTGCGCGGCGTCTTCCTCTGCTGCAAGCACGGCATCCCGCACCTGCTCGCCGCGGGCGGCGGCTCGGTCGTCAACGTCGCTTCCTTCGTCGCGGTGATGGGGGCCGCGGTCTCGCAGGGCTCCTACACGGCCTCGAAGGGCGCGGTGCTGGCGCTGTCGCGGGAGCTCGGCGTCGAGCTCGCCACCCGCGGCGTGCGTGTCAACGCGCTCTGCCCGGGGCCGGTCAACACGCCGCTCCTGAAGGAGCTCTTCGCCAAGGACCCCGAGCGCGCCGCCAAGCGCCTCGTCCACGTCCCGATGGGGCGCTTCGGCGAGCCGGAGGAGATCGCCGCCGCGGCGCTCTTCCTGGCGAGCGACGAGTCGAGCTTCATCACCGCCAGCACCTTCATGGCCGACGGCGGGCTCAGCTCGGCGTACATCACTCCGGGGCAGGTCGACTGAGGTCACAGGGGAGAGGGATCGGGGGGACTCCTTCCCTCACAACAGCGGGGACGTTCGTCCAGGAGTCCCCCTGATCCCTCTCGCTGTACGGTCGTCGGGTGACCGGGCGGGTCGACTACGAATCGCATGGCGTCGGGTATGCGCGGCAGCGGCGGGCGGATCCGCGGATCGCGGCGACGATTGCTGAGGCGCTAGGGGATGCAAGGACCGTCGTCAACGTCGGGGCGGGAGCGGGGTCCTATGAGCCGCGGGACCGGTGGGTGTTGGCGGTCGAGCCGAGCGCGCCGATGCGGGGGCAGCGGCCCCGTGACGCGGCGCCTTGCCTGGCGGCCACGGCGGAATCGCTGCCGTTGGACGACGACGCGGTCGACGCGGCGATGGCCTGCGTCACTATTCATCACTGGCCGGAGCGGGCCCGAGGGCTCGGCGAGTTGCGGCGCGTCGCC
>DASZUW010000232.1:0-10491 GCA_035547475.1 Solirubrobacterales bacterium | reverse complement strand
GCCCGACGAGGTGACCGCGATCGAGGCCGTCCCCCGCACGCTCTCGGGCAAGGTGGTGGAGGTGCCGGTGAAGCGGATCCTGACGGGCGCCGACCCGGAGGCGGTGGTGAGCCGCGACTCGCTGGCGAACCCGGAGGCGCTGGACTACTTCGTCAGGCTGGCGGCAGGTTGAAGCTCGTCGCCGCGAGGGCTCCTGCGATCGCCCCCGCGCAGGCGCCGGGCCGGTCGAGGATCAGGTGGTGGTGGGCGCCCGCGACGACGGTCGTCGGCACCGGCCTGCCGAGGATCGCTTCCGCCGCGCGCGGGCTCGACTCGTCGACGAGGGCACTGAGCTCGCCATAGACCATCGCCACCGGGCACTCGACCGCGGCGAGATACCGGTTGATCAGCGCGTCGTTGAAGCGCTGGGCCACCGCCGGATCGAACTTCCAGGTCCACTCCCCGTCGACACAGCCGACCGACCGCTCGGCGACGTGTCGAACGACTTCGGCGTCGACGACGGGCTGGGGCGGAAAGAGGCGGATCGATTCGATCGCCGCCTCCCGCGAGGGAAACGTGCGCAGGACTTTGGCGGGCGTGCCGCGCGGCTCCAGCGAGTCCGGCGGCGCGGAGATCCGGATCCTGGTGTCGACCAGGACGAGGGCCGAGACCAGGTCAGGGCGCCGCGCCGCCGCGACGACGGCGACCAGGCCGCCCATGCTGTGACCGATGACCGCCGCGCGGCCGCCGGCACATTCGTCCACCGCGGTCAACACCTCGTCGGCCCAGGCCTCGGGGCTGTATTCCGGCCGCCTGTCGCTGTCGCCGTGGCCGCTGAGGTCGATGGCGACGACCCGTCGACCGCCGCGACCGAGGCCGCTCTCGACCGCCGCGTCCCACCAGTGCCGGTGGGCCCGGGCCCCGTGGACGAGGACGACCGCCCCCTCGGCCCGTTCCCCCCGACCGCACCAGGCGATGCGACAGCCGCCCGCGTCGAGTGTCCCGTGCTCCACGTGGCCACCCTACCGATCGATTGGTTGTGAACTCTCCCTCTCCCGGATAGTCTGCCAAACGTTTGGATGCCTGACCGCCAGGTGACCACCGGGAAAAGTCGCGTCGGGGAGCGATGCGACGCGAGATTGGAGGAACGGATATGAGACCCATGCATCAAAGGCGGCTTGCCTTGATCGCGGCCTTGGTCGCCTTCGCGGCGACCGCGACGGTCGGAGCGTGCTCGGCCTCGGCTGCCAAGCACCACCCGAGCGGCAAGACCGTGATGGCGAAGAAGTTCGTCCGCGTAGCCCCCGCCGGATCATCGCCGGTACTGCTCGAGGGCGGCACGTTCGGGCCCGGCGGCGACTTCTACTTCGTCAATGCCCTCGCCAAAGCGGGTACGCCGAAAGTGCTGCGCCTCGACGTGAAGACGAAGAAGCTCGAGGGCATCTACACCGACGACGCCTCGGCCTTCACTTCCACTCAGTTCGATCCCGCCGACGGACGCCTCTACGTGACCGACTATGACGGCGGCACGATCGACAGCATGAAAGCCGATGGCTCCGACTACCGCATCGACTTCGGCGGCCCGGTCGACGGCAAGAAGATGACCCCAGACGACATCGCCTTCGATCCCCAGGGCGATCTTTTCGTGACCGACGCGACCGGCACCCCCTGGGACCGCACCGGCCGCGTCATCCGCTTCAACCCCTCGGTGAAGAAGCCGACCGTGCTGATGAGTGACCTGGCGGCCCCGAACGGGATCTCCTTCACCCCGGACGGCTCGAAACTCTGGGTGAGCGAGTACGCCGGCCAGCGGGAGGATCTGCTCACTCTCGATCCGTCCGGCAGCGAGGTGGCAGCGGCCAGCATCGGCATGCGTGCCAACGTCGGGTTGGGGGGCTTCGACTCGAACTCGGTCGACGCCGCCGGCAACGTCTACCAGTGCGTGAACGAACTCGGCGAGATCCTCGTCTGGAACGAACGCGGAGTGCTGCAGAAGACGATCAAGATCCCGCAGAACCTCGGCAAGCCCGAGCTCTCCGCCACCAACCTGGCGATCAAACCAGGCACCCGCGACGGATTCATCGTGGTCGGTGGCGCCGCCGGAGGCTTCGTCTACAAGTTCAAGGCGCTCGCGAAAGGCATCATGCCCTCGAACGGAGGCGGCGTCCTGCCACACGGGTCCTAGGACCGCTGATCTCGTCGGCGTCGTGGCGGCTGTTGCCCGTCTGCCGGCGTCGACGAGATCGCCCCACCTTCGCCCGCGCCGGCAGCCGTCGGGCGAGCGCCGAGCCTGCCGGCCGCCGGAGGGTGAGAGGTTTCTCACCCGCTGCGAAAGACGCGGTTTTGGCGATCTCGCCGATGCGGCGCTACCGCACCGTGAACTTGGCGCGCGCCGGCTGCGAGCGCTTGCCGGAGGGGTCGGTGGCGAGGGCGTTCAGGACGTACCTGCCGGAGCGCAGGCGGCGGCCGCCGAGGGTGCCCGCGAAGGGCAGGGAGTTGGCGCCCGTCTTGCCCCCGACGGTGAGCCTGCCCGGCACGGCGACGAGCTTCACGCAGCGTCGCCGCCCGCAGCGGCGGTGGAGGCGCCGTTTTGCGGTCAAGACCACGGTCGTCTTCTCGTTGAGGGTGAAGCGGATCCGAGCCTTCGGCCGGTGCGCTCGGCCTTTGCGCGAAGCGGCGGCGATCGTCCTCGGGGTGACTCGCAGCCCGGTGATTTTCGGTCGCCGGGTGTCCCTCTCCGTCGGGTGCGAGTTTTCTCTCACCGGCGCCGGCGGGCCCTCCTTCACCGTGACCGTGCCGGTGGCGCTAGTGGCGTTGCCGACCGAGTCGGTCGAGGTGACCGTCACCTGATAGGTGCCCGGCCGGGCGAAGGCGTGGCTCACCGCGGTTCCCTGAGCGGACCCGCCGTCGCCGAAGCTCCAGCTCGTGCTCGTTTCCGCCGGCGTCGACCAGACGTCAAGCGGGTCGACCGAGAAGGAGGCCGGCTCTCCGGCCTGCGCGCTCGCCGGGATCGCGAGGCTCTCGAGGAGCGGTCCGGAGGCATCGAGCCCGGCCGCTTCGATGCGTTCGTCGGCCCCGTCGGAGCGGCGCCAGACGGCGATCGCGTCGCCCTGGGGGTAAGTGGCGACCTGGGGGTTTGAGGCATCCTGACCTGCCCCGGAGAGCTTCTGCGGCACCCCGAAGGCGCCCCCGGCGGGCCGCAGGGCCGCTTCGATGCGTGCGTTGGCCCCGTCGGAGCGGCGCCAGACGGCGATCGCGTCGCCCTGGGGGTCGGTGGCGACCTGTGGTTCGGAGGCATCCTGACCCGCTTCGGAGGGCGGCTGCGGCGTCCCGAAGGCGCCCCCGGCGTGCCGCAGGGCCGCCTCGACGTGTTCGCCGTTTTCGTCGGTTGCGCTCCAGACGGCGATCGCGTCCCCCTGGGGGTCGGTGGCGACCTGGGGGTCGGAGGCATCCTCACCGGAGAGAGTTCCCAGTT
This sequence comes from Solirubrobacterales bacterium, assembly GCA_035547475.1. Taxonomy (GTDB): domain Bacteria; phylum Actinomycetota; class Thermoleophilia; order Solirubrobacterales; family 70-9; genus VAYN01. The sequence goes on along the minus strand of DASZUW010000232.1, from coordinate 7,037 downwards.
CCTCGAAGGGGCCCCCGGCGGGCCGCAGGGCCGCTTCGACGCGTTCGCCGGCTCCGTCGGAGCCGGCCCAGACCACGATCGCGTCGCCCTGGGGGTCGGTGGCGACCTGGGGATGGAAGGCAATCTGTTCCGGCGCGGAGATCGTCTGCGGCGTCGCGAAGAAGCCCCCGGCGGGCCGCAGGGCTGCTTCGACGCGTTCGCCGGCTCCGTCGGCGCAGGTCCAGACCACGATCGCGTCGCCCTGGGGGTCGGTGGCGACCTGCGGCTCGAAGGCCCTCTGGCACGCCGGGGTGAGAGTCTGCGGTGTCCCGAACGCGCCCCCGGCGGGGCGGAAGGCCGCTTCGACGCGTTCGTTGGCCCCGTCGGCACTGCTCCAGACGGCGATCGCGTTCCCCTGGGGGTCGGTCGCGACCTGGGGTTCGGAGCCTTCCTGGCCCGCCGGGGAGAGCTTCTGCGGCACCCCGAACGCGCCCCCGGCGGGGCGGAAGGCAACCTCGACGCGTTCGTTGGCCCCGTCGGAGCCCGCCCAGATCGCGATCGCCTCGCCCTGGGGGTCGGTCGCGACCTGGGGTTCCAAAGCCTCTGGACCCTCTTCGGAGACCGGCTGCGGCGCAAGCCAGGTGGGCGCGGCGGAAGCGGGGGAGGCGGTGGCGAAGAGCGCCAGGGGGAGGAGCGCCAGGAGCGCCGGCCGCTTGGCGCGCAGCCGCTCCGCCAGGCGTCGCGTCGCGCTCGCGCCCCCGCGCCTCCTCGAGTGTGTGCTGTCTGCCTGGTGCTGCGACATCGCCGAAGGGTTTCGTTCCTCGCGGCACCGCAGCCCGAACCCGACGCGGGCGCGGCAGCGGATTTGTAGCACCCGTGTCGGACGAGCGCAACGCCCCGTGCGGCACGCCACACCGTGACGTCCGTGACGGATCTCGATCGCGACAACCTCGACTGATTACCGTGGAACCAACTCGCGCGAGGTCTCCTCGGAGAGACCGCGCTGCTCAAGGCTGCCGAGGAGCACTCGCTGAGCCTGCGCGGAGAGACCGATCACGATCGGTCGCAAACAGGCGGAGTCTGCCTCGTAGCGGGAGGCGAAGACGCCGACCAGCTCATCCGCGAACGAGTAGCTCACCGAGCGTACGCCCTCGAAGTCGATCAGGACATCGGACGAGCCGGCCGCAAGCTGCTCGATCTCGACCCGGATCTGCTCTGCCCTTGCCCGGGTCGAAAATGCCCGGCCGCGGCGTCCCAGCACATACCGCGGTGACGCCGAGGATCGTGGAGTGTTCTCTAGCGTCGTCATGCTCAGCGAGGCTACGTCAGGTCTCGGACGCATTCAACAATCTGTCGGGAGCTCGCCGAGAGTAGCCCAGTCGCACGCGATCCAGGTTCCCCCAGCGTCCGGAGCTCTCCAGCCGTGATCCTTGATCCGAGCGTCGACTATCTCCCTACGAAACATCCCCCCTCCGAAACGTATAAGCATTTCGGCCGACGTCGCGGCAGATGAGAGCGTTTCATTGAGCACCCACGAGAACCCGTAGCCACGGTCGCCCCGCTGGGTTCCACTGACGCCCTCCTTGAGTGCTTGGCCAATCGCGTGCTCGTCGAGAACGAGCTCGGGGCGCGCTTTACGAATGTGATTCGGGATGCCGATTCCGAGATCTCCAACTCCCAGCATGATTTTGCTGATGCCGTCGACTTCGCCACGACTCGCCGCCACGACGCAGCCGGCCGGGCTCGTTCCGTGCTCGACGGCGTTCTGGCAGAGCTCGCTGATGGCCATCAAGACCGCATCACGGACGATGGCGGCATCATCGAAATGGTCGACCAGCGGCTGGACCATCATGTCCGCCAGGAGGTCCACCTCGGTCAATCCCGCGAGCCGAGTAGGTCGAAGGATCACCTCGGGGTCGTCCTCAGGGAGAGCCGCGGTGACGCCGTCGACCTCCTTTCCGAGACGGAAGGCCCGAAAAAGGCGCCGGGTAGGACGATCGCGAGGCTCCGTTATCGCTATCCGCACTCCGCTGGATTTCAGACGATCGAGCCAGAGGGCGACCCGCACCGCAAAAAGCGGATGAAGTCCACATAGATCACTTGCATCGAGGACAGCCTCGCCGTCCCCGGGGCTGTGATCGAGCTTCACGGCACAACCGTGTTCTCGCGTCCCTGCTCCCCGTGCGAGTCGTAGTTCCAACGTCGGGGACCGTACGTCGGCCTTCGGATCGAACTCGACGGGGAATCGATCCGGTGCTCGTTAGTCGCGGCCCCGCGCCGGCTCGGCCGAGGGCTGTAGCTCGTCGAACCGGCGGGTCGGCAGGGTGCGGGTCGCGAGCAGCGCCGCGACCACCAGTGCGGCGGCGAAGAGGAAGGCCGTCTTCAGCGCGGTGAGCTGGGCGTCTTCGTAGTCGGAGACGAGCTCCTCGGTCGTGGTCGGCTCGAGGCCGGCCGCGCGGGCGGCGGATTCGACGTCGGCTGCGGGGACGAAGCTGGCGCCGGAGGCGAGGTGGAGGTGGACCTGGTGCTTGACGGCGGTCTCGATCTTGGGGTTGGCCTCGACGTTGGAGCCGAAGGCGGCGATCAGGCCGGTGATGACCACGGCACCAAGGAAGGCGGTGCCGAGCGAGGAGCCGAGCTGCTGGGCGGTGTTCTGCAGGCCGCCCGCCTCGCTGCGCTCCTCGTCGCCGACCGCCGACTGGACGACGTTGCCGAGCTGCGAGATCACCAGTCCCATCCCGACCCCGAGCACCCCCATCGCGATCAGGAAGGAGCCGTTGTCGAGCTCGGCTTCGATCGTGTCCAGGAGGAGGAGCACGGCGACGAGGACGATCGCCAGCCCGCCGCGGACGATCGCCCGCGGTGGCAGCCGTCGGGCGAGTGCCGACCCGGCCAGCGCGCTGAGGAAGAGGCCGACCGAGGCGGGCAGCATCCGCACCCCGGTTTCGAGCGCGTCGAGGCCCTGGACCACCTGCAGGAAGAGGGGCACGGTGAAGAAGACGCCCATCAGGATCAGGTTCTGGGACACCAGCATCACCAGCCCGGCGCGCAGGCGCGGCAGACCGAGGAGGCGCAGGTGCACGAGCGGCTCGCGTCCGCCCTCCTCGCGACGCCGCTCCCAACCGACGAAGGCGGCGAGGACGACCCCGCCCGCCGCGATCACGAACGGGGCGAGCGAGAAGCCGAACGGCTCGATCGGGGAGTTCCGCGGATGCAACCAGCCCCAGGCGCTCGCCTCCAGCACGCCGAGGACGACCAGGACCAGCCCGGCGGCCGAGAGGACGCTCCCGACCCAGTCGAGCTCCCGCTGCCCCCTCCCGACCTCGGCGTCGTCTAACAGGCGCAGCCCGGCGAAGATCCCCGCCGCGACCACCACCTCGCCGGCGAAGACGACGCGCCAGCTGAGCTCGGTCGTCGCCCAGCCCCCGAGGATGGGACCGACCGCGATCCCGGCGCCGGCGACGCCGCCGAGGACGCCGTAGGCGACGGCGCGCTCCTGGCCCCGGAAGTTGGCGGCGACGAGCGCGACCATCGCGGGCAGGACCAGCGCCGCGCCGATGCCCTCGAGGATCGACCACCCGACGGTCAGGCTGGCGACGCTCCAGGACGCCGCGGTCAACGCCGACCCTCCGGCATAGACGACGAGCCCGATCGCGAAGGCACGCCGTCGGCCGAGGAGATCGCCGAGCTTGCCGCCGGTCAGCATCAGCCCGGCCATCACCAACGCGTACAGCGCGATCACCGCCTGGATCGTGGTGACGGTCGTGTCGAAGTCGGCGACCAGCTGCGAGATCGCCACGTTCATCACGGCCTGGTCGAGGACCATCAGGAACTGGGCGGCGCCGAGCACCGCGAGGACTCCCCACTTGGTCATCTGCTCCCCGAGCTCGTGTCGCGGACGGAGATCGAGACTAGCCCGCTTCGCGGGGCACCGCCACAGGAAACTCGGCGAGGCGGTCCAAGTCGGAATCCGCGTGGAGGCCGCCCCTTTCGTCCCCCCGACGACGGTCAGATCGAGTCCAGCCGGCGCCGCATCGCCTTCTCCGAGCAGCCGAAGCGACGGCACAGCGCCTCGACGTCGCCGCCGCACACGTCCCTCGCGGGGGCCAGGAGGTGCCTCGGCATCAGGAGCGCGGCGGCGAAGACGTCGGCCTCCACCTCCGCCGGCGGCCGGGTGGCCTCGGGGGCCGACAGCTCGTCGCCCGGGTCGACGAAACCCGCGCGACAGAAGAGCGTCTGCTGGCCGGTCCGGTGGAGCTCCCAGTGGCCCAGCTCGTGGCAGATGGTGAAGCGCCGACGCGGCGGCCAGCGCCGGGCGTCCTCCGCGTTCACCCAGATCTCCCCGTGGGCGGGGAGGAGGAGGCCCGAGATCCAGCCGCCGCCGAGCCCGCCCGGGACCGGCGCCTTGGTCATGTCGTCCACGTCGCGGACCAGCAAGCCGTAGACGCTGTCGACGATGTCCTCGACCGGGACCGGCAGCGACTCCCCGTCCCAGATGAACTCGGGGACGCTCTCGAGGACCCTGGTCGCTCGAGCTTCGAGCTCGGGGGGCTCCAGCGGGTGCTGCACGGTCCGCTCAGCTCCTCCCGGTAAAGAGCCGGTCGAGCTCGTCGGTCTGCCTGGCCTCCGGGCCCGGGCCGTCCTCGACCTGCGCGGGCCGGGCGGGCTGCCCGTCGTCGGGTGCGCCGACCCTGGCGAAGACCTCGCCACCCCCGGCCGACCCGGCCCCGAGATCGCCCGCCCGGCGCAGGGCCTCGGCGGAGGTGCCGAGGATCGCTCCCAGCCTTCCGAGCACCGCGTCGGACACGCCGCGCGGATCGAGGCGGCCCTGCTCCATCTGGTGGTAGTAGGCGGCGACCCGCGGCTCCTCCCCCGGGAAGCCGAGTGCCTCGGCGAGTCGACCCACCACCGCGCGTCTGGTCAGACGGGCGCGATTGCGGAGCGTCGGCAACAGGTCGGGCCATCCCTGGCCCTCGACCTCCGCCGCCGCCGAGGCCGCGGCGCGTTCGGTGGCCCGCGCGGCGATCGAACCCGGGAAGGCAGCGGCGTCCCAGGCCCGACGAGGCGCGCTCAGGAGGAAGCGCTCGATCAACGCCTCCAACTCGACGCGGTCGGCGCCCTCGAGCCGGTCGAGGTACCCGCGCGGATCGGCCTCGCCGCGGCGACGATATTCCTCGGTGAACCGTTCGAAGAGCTGCTGGGGACCGAACATCTGCTCAGCCACTCCCCTCTCGTGCGAGGCGGGCGCGCAGATCCTTGCGGAACCTGCTGACGATCTGGTTGACATTCTGCTCGCTCATGGAGTCGTCGCCAGACCCGTCGAACCGACTCCCGACCATCTCGGCGGTCTCGCGTGCGGAGTATCCCGACACCAAGAACAGCTCGACCGCCTCGCGGTGATCGGGCCGCAGCCCTTCCAGCGCCTGATCGAAGACGAGCTTCGTGTCGATCGCGTCCGCGATGTCTCCCACCGACAACTCCCCCTGCCGGTCCAACGGCCCCGCCCCGTCTCCGTCGATCGAATCCGTGTCCACTCGGCCCTTCCGCAGAAAGTCGGCGATCCGCAGCCGGGCGATCTTGAAGACGAACGCCCGCCCCTCCTCCGCCGTCTCGCCCCGCAGCCTCGCGATCGACCTGATCGCATCCTCCAGCGCCCGCTCGGTGATCTCCTCGACCACGGCGTCCCCATGCGACCCCATCCGCCCCCGGACGAACGTCCGCAACGGCGCCTCGAGGCCAAACGCAAAGATCTTCAACGCGAGCTCCGCCTGCTCGAGATCCCCGGCAGCCCGCGCGGCGAGCGCCTGCTCGATCAGACCCGAATCGTCGAGGCGAGCGAGACTCGCTTCATCGATCGGACGGTACGCGGCCATGCGCCGCGGAACCTTATCGACGGTCGGCTCGCTCGATTGACTTTCGGAGAAACACGCCCTGAGGGCCGCCGTCTAGGCATCACCTACGTCGGCACGGAGTCGAGTAGCTCTTGGCTGAAGCTTTCGAAGGAGGAGTCGTGCCCTGCGGGACCGGTCCTGATGCCCGCGAACCTGAGGTCGGGAGCTATCTCTTCAGCCAGCGTCCGCGTCTCGCTGGAAAGCATGTAGTCGCTCAGTCCTTCTCGGGCCGGATCGGCCAGCCACCGTAGGACCCTCCGGTAGACGGCGAAGAGTTGCGGCCAGTCCTCCTGGGTGGGGAGCTGGTCGAGCTCAAGGAACTGCGCCCAGCGATCCCACGGGACCGAGAAGACTTGTTCATTGCCTACCTCAAATGAGAACAGGACGCCCGCAGCGGTGAGGGAGGTGACCGCCTCTTGGACGTTTCGCTTCGTGTAGGCCGTCGATTTGGCGAGAACCTGCACGTTGACACGCGGGGCGCCGATGGTCAGCAGGATGCGGGCCGTCTCGGCGCGCGCGCCGATGCCGAGCAGTTGTCGGAGACGAAAGGCAAAGTTGATCGGAAGGAGCAGATCAGGGGCCTGTGACTTCGCGGACGGTTCGGACCTCGGCTTGAGGAATCCCTGGGCCAGAAACGCCGGGTCTGGGTCGGTGACGGGCAGTGAGGAGTCGCGGAAGAGGGGCTGCGCGTCGGTAGGTGCTCCGTTGGATCCCTGTCGGGCCCCGAGGCGCGGACGCCGGCGCCGTTCACCGAGCCATCCAAGGACCGCTTCGACCAAGGCGCGGTCGGCGTCGTCGCGCACCAGGTTGCGAAGTCGCTGGACGCTGATCAGGCGCTCGTTCCTGACCAGCCAGTCGAGCACCTCCTCGAAGAGGCGGGGCTCTTCGCGCCCCACCTCGAAGGTGAGAAGGAGAAGCGCCTCGGGATCGGCTGCCCATCGATCGCTGCGTTCGGTACTCGCGAGGACGCCCATCTGCGCCCACTGACTCCACAGAAAGGAGGCGAGCCGGCTTTTCAGTTCCTCTCTAGTAGACGCATCCGGAAATACGTTCAGGCGATCCGGGAAGGAATCGGCGGCCGGGAGGCGAATCTCCGGCCAGTGCCCCAGAAGGTCGAGATCGAGCTGAGCGGCGAGGAGCGCGAGGCGCTCCGGCGCCTGGCCCGCT
>DASZUW010000231.1:0-1782 GCA_035547475.1 Solirubrobacterales bacterium | reverse complement strand
CGCCTCGCTTCCCTGCGTCCTGGCGAGGCTGGCCCACGCCGCCTCAGGACCCGGAACGGGTACGCCAGTCGCCTGGCGACGCGCCCTCGGCACCGGATCGGCCGCTAGTCCTGCTCCTGCCGGGGCTCCTCGGCGAGGATCGCATAGACCTTGCGGCGCGTCTCGTCGAGCAGCTCGGTGACCTGCTTGCGCTGGGCCTCGTCGCCGGTCTGGCCGACCTGGCGGACGGCGGCGAAGAGCTTGCCGACCGAGTTGCGCAGGGCCATGTGGCCGGTCGGCGCACCCTCGCGGACGGCGTCCCAGGGGGCGGCCTCCTCGGCCTTGCCCTCGCGCTCGGCGCGGCCCTCGTCGGTGAGGGTGAAGCGGCGTTTGCCGCCGGAGTCCTCGCCGCGGATCAGGCCCTCGTCCTCGAGCATCTGCAGCGTCGGGTAGATCGAGCCGGCGCTCGGGGTCCATGCCCCCTCGCTGCGCTCCTCGATCTCCTTGATCATCTCGTAGCCGTGCATGGGGCGCGCGGCGAGCAGGGCGAGGACGGCGGCGCGGACGTCGCCGCGGCGTGCTCGCGGCCCGCCGCGACCGCGGCCGTAGCCGAACCCGCGACTGCGCGCAAAGTCCTCACGACCACGACCGGGATGGCGCGGATGGCGATGTGAGTGCTTGCTGTACATAACTATGCCTTTCGTAAATCACTATCGAGAACTAACGCGATATATCGTACTGATCCGCAACGATATGTCAACCAGGGGGGCGGGCCGAGGTTGATCGGCCGCCGGTGGGGTAGGTTCCGGGCATGAAGATCCTCTTCGCGCCTGTGGGCATCGCGGTCGGCCTCGTGGCCGGCCTCGTCGCCAAGAAGGCCTTCGAAAAAGCCTGGGCCGTGATCGACGACGAGGACCCGCCGGAGCCCGACGTGCGCGGCGTCCCGAAAGGCAAACTCCTCGCCGCCCTGGCGATCGAGGGCGCGATATTCCGCGTCACCAAAGGGATCGTCGACCATCAGGCCCGCTCCGCCTTCGCCGGCGCCACCGGCCGCTGGCCCGGCGAGGATCCGGCCGCGGAGGACTGACCGCCGGGCCCGCCCGCCGTCCTCGCGGCGCCACCGAGGCCGAGAAAGGGAAAGGCGCCCCTCCGGGGCATTGGAGGGACGCCTTCAGGGAACTGCAGGGGGAGTTCATCTCTCTACCCGGACGCCGATCCCTAAAACCAAGTAGTCGCGATTTTTTTCCGAAGCCGTGCCAACGCGGCGCCGCCGCTCGGTGAATTGGTAAGAAGGGCCGGTGAGGACCTTTGCCGTGACGGCCGCGCTGCCGGGCCGTGCCTCCGAGATGCTCGCCGCGGCCGGGGAGGTGCGCGAGGTCGCCGGGGCCGACCGCCTTGACCGCGGGCAGCTCCTGGCCCTGGTCGAGGGCGCCGAAGTCGTCGTGACCATGCTCTACGACCGCGTGGACGACGAGCTCCTCGCCGCCGCGGGCACGAATCTGCGCGGCATCTGCAACGTGGCCGTGGGCTTCGACAACGTCGATCTCGCGGCCTGCGCGCGGCGCGGGGTCGTGGTGACCAACACGCCCGGTGTCCTCGACGACGCCACCGCGGACCTCGCCTTCGCGCTGATCCTGGCGGCGCGGCGGCGGCTCGGCGAGGGGGAGAGGCTGATCCGCGCTGGCCGACCGTGGCAGTGGGGGATGGGCTTCATGCTCGGCCACGACCTGCGCGGAGCGCGCCTCGGGATCGTCGGCCTCGGCGGCATCGGCTCGCGCGTCGCCCGGCGCGGCCGCGCCTTCG